>CATZIG010000039.1 GCA_958419975.1 uncultured Collinsella sp. | reverse complement strand
GCCGCAGCCGGCAATAACGACGTCGCACTCCATGTCGGGGTATTGTTTGGTTTCCACAGGAATCCTCTCCCTTGTAATGTGGCATAAGGGACTGCCCCTCATGACACATCGTTCTAGCGTGCTGCGTACTCGAGCATGCGGTCGAGCGTGAGTTTGGCCTGGTCGGCAGCCTCGTCCGACACGCCGATCTGCACCTCGCCCTCGCCCGTCTCCAGGCAGCGCACGAGCTTTTCGAGCGTGATGAGATCCATGTTGACGCAGGTGGGCTGCACCACGGGGAAGTAGAACTTCTTGCCGGTGCCCTGGCAGCGGCGCTCGAGCTCGTAGAGCACGCCGCGGACCGTCACGATAATGAACTCGCTCGCGTCGGACTCCTCGGCATACTTGATGATGCCGGCGGTGGAGCCGATGTAGTCGGCCTCGGCCAGGACGTCGGCCTTGCACTCGGGGTGCGCCAGCACGAGCGCGTCGGGGTGGGCCTCCGTCGCGTCGACGATCTGCTCGACGGTGATGATGTGATGGCGCGGGCAGTAGCCGTTGTTGAGGATGACGTGCTTTTGCGGCACCTGCTCGGCTACGAAGCGTCCCAGGTTTTGGTCGGGAATGAACAGAATATGCTGCTGCGGCAGCTCGGACACGATCTTAACGGCGTTGGAACTGGTGACGCACACGTCGCTCCAGCTCTTGATCTCGACCGTGGAGTTGACGTAGCACACCACGGCCAGGTCGTCGCCGTACTCGGCGCGCGCCGCGTCGACCGTCTCGCGCTTGACCATGTGCGCCATGGGACAGTCCGCGCCCGGCTCGGGCAGCAGCACGGTCTTAGTGGGATTGAGCAGCTTGGCGCTCTCGCCCATAAACTCCACGCCGCACAACACGATGGTCTGCTGCGGCAGGCTTTTGGCGAGCTTTGCCAGGTAGAAGCTATCGCCGACGTAATCGGCAACGGCTTGGACCTCGGGCGCCACGTAATAGTGCGCCAGGATCACCGCGTCACGTTGGGTTTTTAGTTGCTGAATGGCCTCGACGAGCTCTGCGGGCACCAGTGCCGCACGCTCCGTTGCCGTCGTTGCCGATGCCAGGCCGGCCGCGATATCGCGTGCAAGCTCCGACGCATCCATGTTCGCGCTCTGTGCCATCAAGGCCCCTCTCTTTTGGCGAATCTTGGGGCTTTAGTATGACACCTAGGTTTACAGCTGACAAGACAGCTGTAAACCTAGGTGTAAAGTTGAAATAAAGATTCAATCATATGGCAGGTCCATTTTCGAACTGGCAAGCTGAGGTTAGCCGGGCTTTCGGTAGCGCAAGGGGCATCTTTCGCCACCGCAATACCGCTTGGCGCGAGTTGCACGCCGTGGGGCGCAAACGGTCCGCACCCCCGCAAGCGGCGCGTACCCGATGTGGCAAAATCGAACTACTTAAGGGGGCCGAATGCTCAAGATTATTGCCTGCGACGATGACGTCGCTTTTCTAGATAGACTGCACCGAATGATCGACCGTTGGTCGAGCGAGACGGGCACGGCGGTCGACGTTGCGCTCGTTACGCGTGGCGAGGACCTGCTGGCGCGCCATGCCGCGTCGCGCGCCGACATCATTCTGCTCGACATGATCATGCCGCTCGTCAACGGCATGGACACCGCACGCGAACTGCGCCAGGCCGACACCGCCGTGCGCCTGGTGTTTCTCACCTCATCGCCCGAGTTTGCACTGGAGTCCTACGAGGTCCGCGCCTTCGACTACCTGCTCAAGCCCGTGACTTACGAACGCCTGGCGCAGTTACTCGACGAGCTTTCGAGCATGCGCCCGGCGGCAACCGACGAGCTCGTGATCAAAACGTCCTTTGGCTACCACGCCCTGCGCCTGTCCGACATCGAATATGCCGAGGCGCGCAACAAGCACGTGGTTTTCCACCTGCGCGACGGACGCGATATCGAGGCACTCGAGTCGTTCCGCAGCGTCGAGGACCGCTTGGAGCAAAACGCGGTCTTCTTTAAATGCCACCGCAGCTACCAGGTCAACCTGCGCAATATCGATCACTTTGACCGCACGGACATCGTCATGCGCTCGGGCGCGTGCATCCCGCTGTCGCGCAGCTGCAAGCAGGGATTCCAAGACGCCTACTTTGCGGTGCGCTTTGAGGGTGGGAGACACTGATGGTCTCCTCGGTCGAAATGGTCCTTTGGGCAATCCACCACGCCACGACGCTGCTCTTTGGCGTCTTTGCCTCGGCGGCGCTGTGCGGTGTCGAGATCAACCGGCGTCATGTGCTTGAACTGGTGCTGGTCGGTGCCGTAACCGGATGCGCATTTGGCCTCGCCAATGCCGTCGGCGGCGAGCTTTTCGCCCGCCAGGTCTATCCGCTCGTCGTGCACCTGCCGCTTACCGTCTACCTATGCGCGCGCTACCGCCTGAGCCCGCTGCTTGCCGTGCTCGGTATTACGAGTGCCTATCTGAGCTGCCAGTTCAGCAATTGGATGGGCATCGCCGCATTTGCCGCAACCGATTCTCAGATCGCGTACTATCTGGCGCGCATCGCGACCACACTCGCCGTCTTTGCCGTCCTGATGCATTGGGCCGGCGACATCGGTCCGCGCTTGGCGATTAAAAGCACCACCGAGCTGGACATCCTTTTAATCCTGCCGCTCGTCTATTACGTCTTTGACTATGCCACCAACGTCTACACCACGCTGTTCCACTCGGGCTCGGTGGTGACGGTTGAGTTTTTGGCATTTGCGCTCTGTGCCTTCTATCTTATGTTTCTTGCCGTTTACCTGCGCGAATACGAAGAAAAGGAAACCGCCGAGCGAGAGCGCTGGATGCTCGAAACCCGCGACAACGCCGCCATCAAAGAGCTCGAGGCTTGGCGTCAATCTGGGCGCGAGCTGTCGATTCTTCGCCACGATATGCGCCACTTCCTACGCGGCCTGGCCGCTTTAATTGAGGAGGGCCACACCGACGAGGCGCTCAAACGCATCGATGAACTCTGCGAAGCCGGCGATCGCACCGCCGTACGCCGCTTCTGCGCCAACGAGACCGTAAACATCGCGCTTTCGTCATTTAACTCGGATATCAATAGAAACGGCAATTACCGCCAACCTGCGCGCCGCCGTACCCGAAACCATCCACGTAGGTGACGCCGACCTGTTTAGCGTGCTCTCAAATGCCTTGGAAAACGCTATCACCGCCGCAAGCGCCGCACCCCAAGGAAAGCGATTCGTCGACTTTGACCTGCGATTAGAGGACGGCCAGCTGCTGCTGTTAGTTTCCAACACGTTTGACCGCGCGCCGCGCATGGTCGATGGCATGCCCGTGACCCGGCATGCGGGCCACGGCTTTGGCACCAGGAGCATCAAACTTGCCGTGGAGCGCATGAACGGCAACTGTCAGTTCCGCATTAACGGCGATCGGTTTGAGCTGCGCGCTGTGATGTAGAAGTGCGGCGCCGATCTCGAGGCGCGCCTTGCCCGCCAGGCAATCGCTCGCCGGCGCCAATCCGCTACAGCGGCGCGGCTGCCGGGGTCAGCTGCTTGATGTATGCCCACATGCGCTGCTTGGCGGCTTTGTCAGTGAGCGCCGCCTCAAAACCGTCGAGCGCGAGCACGCGGCGACCCTGCACATGGGCGACCAAGCCGGGCTTGAGCATGGCGGTGTCGAAGTCATCGATCGCCACGAGCATATCGGCGTAGGTCTCGCGCATGGCGTCAGCCGCGTTGTTGTCGAGCAGTAGCACCGCCTCGGGGTCCAAAGCCTCAAGCGCCTCGCGGAACAGCTCGCACGGCAGAGTCTCGCCCACCGCGACCGCTCCGTCACCCACGCCGGCGACGCTTGCCAGCACGCAAAAATCCTCGGGCGCGTAGCCGATGGCCCCAAGCGCTTTGCGCAACGCCGCGCCATCCGGGCCGGCGGCAAGCTCGCCACCCGAACGCTCGGCCTCGTCCAAATCGCCTTTGACCAGCACGATCGGCGAGCACGCGTTGCCCGCAATACGCACGCCACGGACCGCAAGCGATGTGAGCTCCTGCTCGGCCGCCTGGGCGATAGCTTCTTTTTTCTGGCTTTGTGACGTGGACATGCGCTCTCCAATCGTTTGCGTGCCCACCATTATATAAAAGAGCTGCCCGCGAGTGGTTGCTTTGCGGGCGGCTGGGTATAAGCACGGTCGTACTGAGTTTTACGCGGCCGAGCCGCGTCGCATTATGGAGGTCACCATGGCTGACATTAATCAGATTACCCCCGAGAACTTCGATTCCATCGTTAACGACAGCCTGCCCGTGCTGGTCGATTTTTGGGCACCGTGGTGCGGGCCCTGTCGATCCCTCTCGCCCATCGTTGACGAGGTTGCCGATGAGCTGGCGGGCAAGCTCGCCGTTGCCAAGTGCAACGTCGACGACAACCAGGACCTGGCCATGAAGTATGGCGTCATGAGCATCCCCACGCTGATTGTGTTTAAGAACGGCGAGGAGATTGACCGCTCAGTTGGCGCTCTGCCCAAGGCGAGGCTGCAGGCGCTGCTGGAAAAGCATCTGTAATACGCTTGTTACTTACCCGCCGTCTATGAGCGCTTTTGCACCGCTCGCCGGACTTCTGGATGCACCGAGTGCAACCACGGATAGTATGGTAGTCACAAACAGCCCCCAGTGAACGGGTGCGGGTCGCACAGACTCGTACCCGTTTTCTTATGCAGCTGTGCGCAGAGCGGGCGTAGTAAAATCTGAACCACTGAACTGCCCCATACAAAAGGAGATTTCCCATGCATGATGTTGGAATGAACATGAGCCAGCTTGCCATGAGCGTCAAACAGGTCGACGACACCATCGAGCTCGCTCATGAGTGGAGCCATCAGTTGCTGCATGCGACCGAGAATTTTGACATGGAGCGCATCGGCGCCAAGCTCGAGGCCGCCATGGCCGCGCTGCACGAGGCGCATGACGCGCTCGAGGGCTACGAGGAAGCCATCGAGGCCGACCACAACTCCGTCGGCTCCGTGAAGCTGGTGTAAGGTGGCCGAACACGAGCACGGCTGCGGGTACGAGCACGAGCATCCGCACGGGGCGGACGGTGACGCGGGCTGCCACTGTAGTGGTTCCGGCTCCGAGCTGGTCCGTTTTTCGGTTACCGCACCCGACGACCTGCTGCGCCGTTTTGACGAGCAGATCGCACGCCGCGGCGACGTGGCCAACCGATCCGAGGCCGTGCGCGACCTGATTCGCGCCTCGATCGCCAAGGAGCAGATGCGCACGCCCGATGAGCACGTTATCGGGTCGCTCACCATGATCTACGACCATCACACCGGCGATCTGACGCGCCGTCTGGACGAGGTGCAGCACGACTACACCGACGAGATCGTATCGACGATGCACGTGCATTTGGATCACCACAACTGCTTGGAAATCCTGGCACTCAAGGGTCGCGGCGAGCGCGTCTACGAACTAGCCGACCGCCTGCTGGGCCTGCGCGGCGTTAAGCACGGCGAGCTCACGTGCGCCGCCACCAAGCAGAGCCTGGGGTTGTAGCGGGATTTCCCGCAGCGCACCTGCCAAATAGGGACAGGTTTGTTTTGGCAGGTTTAGAAGTTTTACCTACCAAAATAAACCTGTCCCTTTTTGGTCGGTTTTGATGGGGGGGTGTCGCATGCGGCATGTGCATATTCATGTGACGGGCATTGTGCAGGGCGTTGGCATGCGACCGTTTGTGTATCGCGAGGCCATGGCACATGGCATTTGCGGATGGGTGCTCAATGCGGGCGACGGCGTGCATATCGAGGCGCACGCTTGTGCCGAGGCGGTTGACGGATTTGTCGCTGCGCTTTCTGAGCATGCGCCCGCGGCGGCTCGCGTTGAGCGAGTCGATATTGCGGATTTGGAGCCTGGCGGTTGGAGCACTGCCGATGAGCAGGGCTTTCACATTGTGGCGTCGCAGGACCAGACCGCGCACACCACACTTGTCTCGCCCGATATCGCCACCTGTGACGATTGCCTGCGCGAGTTGTTCGATCCCGCCGACCGACGCTATCACTACCCCTTTATCAACTGCACTAACTGCGGACCGCGCTTTACCATCATCCGCTCGCTGCCTTACGATCGAGCGGCTACCTCGATGGACCGTTTTCCCATGTGCCCCGAGTGTGCCGCGGAGTATGCCAATCCACTCGACCGGCGTTTTCACGCGCAACCCGATGCCTGCTTTGATTGCGGGCCGCATATTACGTGGCGCGAGGCTGTAAACGGCGATGCGTGCGGGAATTCGTCCGCGACACCGGCCGTCGGCACCACACGCGAGGCCAGCGACGCTATCATCGAGCGCTGCGTTGAGCTGCTGGCCAGCGGTGGCATCGTCGCCATCAAGGGCCTGGGCGGATTCCATCTAGCCTGTGACGCTGCCAACGAGCAAGCGGTGGCCGAGTTGCGCCGTCGCAAACGCCGCAGCAACAAACCACTTGCCGTCATGGTGCGCAGTCTTGCTGATACCGAGCGCCTGTGTCATATCGACGATGCTGAACGCGATCTGCTCGCTGGCAGTATCCGCCCCATCGTGCTGCTGCGCCGGCGCACTGTTGGCGAGGGCAACGGCGGCTCCCCCGACATCCTCGCCCTCGCGCCATCTGTCGCACACGACTTGCCCGAGCTCGGCGTCATGCTCCCCTATACGCCGCTTCAGCATCTGTTGCTCGCCGCGGCAGAAGCCCGCGGTATGCACGCGCTCGTCATGACCAGCGGAAACCCGAGCGAAGAACCCATCGAGACCGACGACGACCTTGCCTGGGAACACCTCGTTGCCGCCGGCATCGCCGACGCGCTGCTCGGTAACGACCGCGCAATTCTGTCGCGCTACGACGACTCTGTGGTACGCGTGGTCAACGGCGCCGTTATGCCCGTTCGCCGCGCTCGCGGATATGCACCCCAGCCGCTGCCGTTACCGGCGCTCAACGGCGCTCCGTCCTGCGTGCTCGCCTGCGGGCCACAACAAAAGGCCACGATTGCGCTCACGCGTGAAGGGACGAACGGCGAGGCAACCTGTTTTGTGTCGCAGCATATCGGCGATGTTGAAAACGGCGGGACCTTCGATGCCTGGAACGCCGCGCGCACGCGCTTGGAAAATCTCTTTGACTTGGCGCCCGCCGCCTTGGCATGCGATGTACACCCCAGCTATCTATCGGGCCAGTGGGCGCGCGAGCAGGCGCGAAAATGCAATCTGCCGCTCGTCGAGGTGCAGCACCATCATGCGCATATCGCGAGCGTAATGGCCGAGGCCATCGCCGCGGGCCGGCTTACAACCGACGCGCGTGTCCTTGGCATCGCCTTTGACGGCACCGGAGCCGGCACCGATGAGACCATTTGGGGCGGCGAGTTTCTTGTTGCCAGCCTTGGCGGCTTTGAGCGCGCCGCGCATTTGCGCACCTGGGCGCTCCCCGGTGGGGCGGCCTCCGTGCGCGACGCCCGCCGCAACGCCTTTGCCCTGCTCAGTGAGCTCGGTCTGCTCGAGCACCCAGGCGCCGCTCGGCTTTTGGACAGCCTCGACGAGCAAACGCGCAGCGTGACGGCCACCATGATCGAGCGCGGCATCAACAGCCCGCGTACCAGCAGCATGGGGCGTCTCTTTGATGCCGCGGCAGCGATTCTGGGCATCTGCGACAAGGCAACCTACGAAGGCGAGCCCGCCATCGAGCTTGAGGCCGCCGCCTGGCGCGCGCTCAGCAGTGAAAGTGCCTGCCCCACCGGAAATATAGCGGGCTTTTCCGTAACCGAATCATCCCGTCCGGACGCCTGCCATGTTCTAAACTCCAGATCGCTTATTGAGGCGCTTTTGGAGGGAATCAGGGCCGGCGTACCCGCCGGCAGGCTCGCGCTCGACTTCCATATCGCCATCGCGCGCTCTTCGGCACGAATCGCACGCGAAATCTGTGCGCGCGAAGGCGTCGATACCGTCGCGCTCTCGGGTGGCGTGTTCATGAACCGACTTTTGCTCCAGCTCCTCACCCGCGAGCTCAAAAGCGCGGGCCTTGCTATCTTGGTCCCCCACACCGTACCCGTCAACGACGGCTGCATCGCCTACGGTCAGGCGGCGGTCGCGCGCGCTCGTCTTGCGCAGATTGCGTCGCAGTAGCTCGCCCTCGCACGCCGCCGCGCCCAGTCGTCTCACAGGCGTAACGCGTTTGCCCGCGAACCCCGCGAGCGTTACCATCAACTGATGGATTATTGAGCGCCTATCCAGCGCAAAGCGTCTAAAAGGGGAACATTATGTGCCTTGCCGTTCCCGGTAAAGTAGTCAAACGCGACGATGGCCTCAAGGCCACCGTCGACATGATGGGCATCGAGCGCCCTGTTTCGCTGAGACTCGTGCCGACGGCGCAGGTAGGCGACTATGTTCTCGTGCACGCCGGCTTTGGCATCCAAATTGTCGACGAGCAGGAAGCCCAAGAGACACTCGAGCTCGTCAATACCATGCCCGAGCTGGCCGAAGAGGACCAGCTCGCCACCAACCCGGCCGAGGCATACTAGTGGCGGCGGCGCAGCCGGTTCGCTCCGGTATCGACTTTTCGGCATTTCGCGACCCCAAGCTGGCTCGCGAGCTCATCGAACGCATCCATGAACTCGTCGGCGGCCGCACCATCAACCTTATGGAAGTCTGCGGCACGCACACCGTGAGCATCGGCCGCTATGGCTTTCGCTCCATTATGCCGACGGGACTCAAGCTGCTGAGCGGCCCGGGCTGCCCTGTCTGCGTCACCGCCAACCGCGACATCGACCACGCAATCGCGCTCGCCAACATAGACGGCGCCATCATCACCACCTTTGGCGACATGATGCGCGTGCCCGGATCGTCTACCTCGCTCGCTGCGCAAAAGGCGGCCGGGCGCGACATCCGCATCGTCTACTCCCCGCTCGACGCGCTCGACATTGCCGAGCAAAACCCCGATCGCCCGGTCATTTTTATGGGCGTAGGCTTTGAGACTACGACGCCCACCATCGCCGCCGCCATCTTGGAGGCCGAGGCGCGCGGGCTTTTGAACTTCTCGGTCTATTGCGCCCACAAGACCACGCCGCCGGCTCTGCGCGCCATCGCCAACGACCCCGAGACCGCCATCGACGGCTTTATCCTGCCGGGCCACGTCGCCACCATCACGGGCTTGGCGCCCTTTAGCTTTTTGGTCGATGAGTTCGATACCCCGGGCGTGGTCACGGGATTTGAACCGGTCGATATCCTGCAGGGCATCTGCATGCTGGTCCAGATGGTTGTCGAGGACAGACCCGCGATCGATAACGCTTACCGCCGTGGCGTCAATGCCGACGGCAATCCCGTGGCGCGCCAGCTGGTCGAGCAGGTATTTGAACCGTGCGATACCACATGGCGCGGGCTGGGGCTGATTGCGGCTTCGGGACTCGCCATTCGTCCCGAGTTTTCGCACTTTGATGCCAGCATGCGCTTTGACGTGTCCATCGAGCCGACGGTCGAGCCACGCGGGTGCCGCTGCGGCGACGTGCTGCGCGGGGCCATTACGCCGAGCGACTGCCCCCTGTTCGGCCACGCTTGTACGCCCGAGCATCCCGTCGGCCCCTGCATGGTGAGCTCCGAGGGCAGCTGCGCAGCATATTTCCGCTACCGAGGCTAATAGGTTCCGCCGTTCTAACGAACGGCGGACCAGTCGACGCTGCGCACCATTCAGGCGAGCGATTTGCCTTTCAATCGTCGGCTGCGGGCAAAAGCCCAGCAGCCTCCTCTTTCAAGGCAACTCACTTCGTCTGAATGGCGCTCGCTGACTTTTACTTAACATCGATTCTGCCACACTCGGCTATTGCCGATTCCACCCACGATTGGAGTTTTCGATATGTCCCATAGCATCACCGATAGCACTGTCCTGCTGGGCCACGGCTCCGGCGGCCAGATGATGAAGCGCATTATCGATGAGGTCTTTCTGGATGCCTTTGGGTCGCCCGAGCTGCTTGCGGGCAACGACGCCGGTGTCGCCGCGTTGCCCGCAAGCGGGCGAATCGCCATGTCGACCGACAGCTTTGTGGTAACGCCGCAGTTCTTCCCCGGCGGCAATATCGGCCGCCTCGCCGTATGCGGAACCGTCAACGACGTCGCGACCTCGGGCGCTAACGTGCGCTACCTATCGTGCGGCTTTATCCTCGAAGAGGGCTATCCCATGGACAAGCTGCGCCAGATTGTGCAGACCATGGCCGAAACGGCACATGAGGCAGGTGTGAAGATTATCACCGGCGACACCAAGGTGGTCGAGCGTGGCGGGGCCGACGGCGTCTACATCAATACCGCCGGCGTGGGCGAGGTGCCCGCGGGCGTGGCGCTCAGCGGTGCAAACTGCCAGCCCGGCGATGTCATCTTGGTCTCGGGCACGCTGGGCGACCACGGCATCGCTATCATGAGCCAGCGCGAGGGCCTAGCGTTTTCGAGCAACATCGAAAGCGACGCTGCGCCGCTCAATCATCTGATTGCCGACGTGCTCGCCGCTGCCCCCGACACCCGCTGCTTCCGCGACCCCACGCGCGGCGGCCTGGCATCCACGCTCAACGAGTTTGTCCAAGCCAGCGGCGTTGCCATGGAGATCGACGAGGACGCCGTACCCGTGCGCCCCGACGTTCAGGCGGCATGTGAGATGCTCGGCTACGACGTTCTGCAGGTGGCAAACGAGGGCAAGATGGTCGCCGTGGTGCCGGCCGAGCAGGCCGATGCCGCGCTGGCGGCCATGCGCGCCGCCCGCTACGGCGAGAACGCCGCCATCATCGGTCGCGTGCTGCCGCTTGCCGAGGGCGCTCGACCCGCCGTGCGCGTACGCACCGGCTGGGGATCGACCCGCATCCTCGACATGCTCGTGGGAGAGCAGCTGCCGAGAATTTGCTAGGGCGGAATCGCACGGTCGGCGCGATGTGGCTAGATATCCCTGGAGATGTTCAGATTCCAAGCACGCCCAACGCGGAAGCCCAGTATTATGAGGTGCGTTTTGAAACCCAACGACGGGAGCTTTCATGGCAGCAGCTTTTTCCCATGTGATCTTTGACCTGGACGGCACCATCCTCAACACGCTCGAGGACCTGGCGGCCGCCGGCAACCATACCTGCGAGGCGCACGGCTGGCCCACGTTTGCCGTCGACGAATACCGCTACAAGGTGGGAAACGGCATGCTCAAACTGGTCGAGCGCTTTATGCCCGCCGAGTATGCAGGCGACAGCCGTATGTTTGAGCAGACGCTCGCCGAGTTTAGAGCTTATTACGGCGAGCACAAGGAGGACCACACCTCACCCTACGCCGGCACGATTGAGATGCTCGACCGTCTGCGCGCAGCGGGCGTTCAGCTTGCCGTGCTCACTAACAAGGATCATATTTCGGCAGCCCCGCTTATCGAGAAATACTTTGGCCCCGATCGCTTTGCGCTGGTGCAGGGCCGTGTGGACGCATTTCCGCCCAAGCCCGAGGCACCCGTCACACTGCACGTAATGAAGGAGCTGGGCGCCAATCCGGCAACCACGCTCTACGTGGGCGATTCCAATGTCGATATCCTGACCGGTCACAACGCTGGCCTTAAGAGCGCGGGCGTCAGCTGGGGCTTCCGCGGCCGCGCAGAGCTGGAGGCCGCCGGCGCCGACTACGTGGTGGACACCCAGGACGAGCTCGCAGCACTGGTGCTGGGCGAGTAACGAGAGACACCGCTTAACGCAGCTGCGACAATTCTTCCACGCGGAAAGCGCATCCCGTTTCGGAGCTCCGGAATGGGATGCGCTTTCCGTTTGAGGCGCGTCAGGGAAACGGCATCCCGTTTCAGAGCAATATTCCGGGTCGCACTTTCCGCAACCCATCCCATCCGGAAACCGCAACCCATTATTCGCCCAAAAACCGGCTCGCATTTTCCCGAGCATTCGATGCAGCGCTGGTGCAAGGAGTGCCCCCAACTGTCGGCAGAAAAGGAACGTCCCCAAGTGCCGCAAGAGTGTCCCTTTTGACTAGTCATTTAAGAACGTCCCCAATGACTACCATGGCAACACCACAGGTAGAGGACGGACAGCTAGCGGGCACCAGGGCGAACAAATTGGCATGAAAAGAGGACGGCATAGACCTTCTGGTCATGCCGCCCTCTTTGAATGACAAGTTGTCGCCCTGGTGTCCGCGCAGCGTCGAGCAGTTGCGGCGGTTGGTAAAACGCCGC
>CATZIG010000038.1 GCA_958419975.1 uncultured Collinsella sp. | reverse complement strand
GCCTTCCAAGCGCTCGGCCTCAACATGGGCGCGGCCGACCAGGTCGCCGCCCGCGGCACCGTTGGTGCCAGCATGACCCATGCCGCTAATGCGGACCTCGTCGCCATCGTGCGTGCCGGCAGGAAACTCAATCGTCTGCTCGGAGGTTACGCGAGTACGACCGCTGCCACCGCAATCAGGGCAGGGGTCGGCCACGACCTTACCGGAACCGCCGCACTCGGGGCAGACCGACTGGAACGTGCCCGCACCAAACAGGAAGGACAGGTCAACGTCGATGTGGCCGCGGCCGCCACAGCTTGGGCAGGTATGGGCATGCTCAGACGAAACGGAGCCCGAGCCGCCGCAGTGACCACAAGTATCGAATCGCGTGTAGCGGACGGTCTTGCGGGTACCGCCCTTGGCCTCCTTGGCGTCGAGTTTGATATCGACGACCACATTGGCGCCGTTCTCGGGATTGTAGGCAGCCTGCCCACGACGCTGCTGGCCCCAGGCGCCACCAAAGGGAAAGCCGCCCTCAAAGGGATTGCCATAGCCCGTGTTGCCGGCGTAGCCGCCACCATAGGGCGAAGCTGTAGGAGCACCGGCAAAGGGATTGCCAGAACGCATGGCGTCGTAGCGCGCACGTTTTTGCTCATCCGAAAGCACGGCGTAGGCCTCGGAAACCTCTTTAAACTTTTCCTCGGCATCCGGCTCTTTATTGACGTCCGGATGGAGCTTACGGGCCTTTTGCTGGAAGGCCTTTTGAATATCACGCGAGGTGGCGTCCTTGGAGACACCCAGAATCTCGTAGTAATCTTTTTCGTTCATCGTCGCCATGCGCGGCAACCTCCTGCTCACAGCAGCGTATATATTCCGGTAATTCTACCCGAGCGGCCTAAGCTAGATCCCAAAACAGCTCGAACAGAACATTTCCATCGAGCCAGCCCAGGTGGGTCGGCGCCAGACGAGCTCGAACATGGCCCGCAACGACATCTGCCGAAGTAAAGGGTCCCTCATGGACCCCGAGCGTCTCAGGCACCCAAGTGGCAAGACCCAATTCGAGCGCGCGATCGCAAGCGGCTGTCAGCCCATCGGCCGGGATGACACGAGCCGCGCGAACCAACAGGTCGGACGCGACACCGCGCGTCATGCGACAGGCGAGCATCAGGTCTTCGGCCGCAGCCTCGCGCTGCGACAGATGTTCGGCCTCGAACGCCGTCGCGTCGTCGTCACGTTGCACCAGACGCACGCGGTACGCATCGCCTCGAGAAGACACGCCGGGGAACAAACCTGCAAGACGGTCGAAATCCTCGGCGTCGAGCATGCCCGCGGCAGAACGACCCAGGCCCAGGTAGCCCCGTCCGGTCCAGTAGGCAATGTTATGGGCGCACTCATGGCCGTCGAGCGCGTAGCTCGCCACCTCATACGGGTGATAGCCGGCGGAACCCAGGAGCTCGCGTGCCACGTCCATGCAGGCGGCCTGAAAATCCTCATCAGGCTCGAGCGACTCGTCGCGGCACGCCATGCGATAAAGGGGCGTCCCCTCCTCGAGCGTGAGCGGGTAGACCGACACATGATGCGGAGCCGCCGCCAGCACGCCATCGAGCGTGCGCTTCCAACTCGCTGCGGTCTGCCCGGGAAGTCCGCACATGAGGTCGCACGACACATCGAGGCCAGCGTCCTTCACCGTCGCGATGGCGGCGAGCGCCCGATCGGCATCGTGAATACGGCCGATGGCAGTAAGTTCGGTGTTATCGAGCGTTTGCACGCCCAGAGAGACGCGTGTGACACCAACCTTGACAAGTGCAGTAGCGAGCTCGGCGGTCAGCGACTCGGGATTGGCCTCGCAGGTAAACTCAACGGGGGCGCACCACGCACGAATACGCCGCGCCAGCTCCACCAGGCGCTCCCCCGCCAGCGACGGCGTACCGCCGCCAACATAGACGGTGCGGATCTGGTCGAGGGCCCCAGCCTTACCAAAAGCATCGAGGCGCGCGTACAACTGCTCAAAATAGGAATCGAGCGCGGCATCCAAATCACACGAAGCAAAGCTGCGCGAGTCGAAGTCGCAGTAGCGGCACTTTTGGGCACAGAACGGCACGTGCACGTACAGCGCTGTAACGGCCACCCTTAAGCCTCCAGCGGATGAGGGGGCACCGATTCGCCGGCGGCAAGGGCAGCCTCACAGGCCACCACATCATGCTCGATCTCATCGACCAGCGCCATAAACTCCTCATACGTGGAGCAGCGCACCACCTGCGCGCGCCAGGCTGCAGCATGGGGCATGCCTTTTAAGTACCAGCTTGCGTACGTGCGGGCACGCGACATGAGCGGCAGGAGCTCATGCGTCAGCGTTAGGTGTTCACGCAGGGCGTCCAGGCGCTCGACGGAGCTGCGCGCCGGCACCGGTATGCCATCGAGCGCAAGGGCGCGAGCATCGCCAAACACCCAGGGGTTGCCATAGATACCGCGCGCAATAAACACCGCGCTGGCACCCGAGCCCTGCAGATGCTCAGCAGCGTCCTCGGCCGAGAAAACATCACCCGAACCGATCACGGGAATCTCGACGGCATCTGCGACCTCATCGACAACCGACCAATCGGCCTGGCCCGTGTAGAGCTGCGTGGCGCAACGACCATGCACGGCGACTGCGGCAGCCCCAGCGCCTTCGAGCATCTGGGCAAACGTCGCGGCATTACGGTCCTCGGCATAAAAGCCCTTGCGGATCTTTACGGTCACGGGCACATGCGCCGCGCCCACCGCCGCCTCGACGATCTTCTCGGCCAAATCGGGCGTGCGCATAAGGGCAGAGCCCTCGCCCTTGGTGACAACCTTTCGGGCAGGACAGGCCATGTTGATATCGATGAGCGACAGGCGATCGCCCACACGCTCCTCGACGGCGGCGACGGCACTCGCAAACTGATCGGGCTTGGAGCCAAAGAGCTGCACGCAAATCTGCTGCTCCTCGTCGGCCGGCAGTACCAGACGCCACGTTTTGTTGCTGGCATAGGCAAGGCCCGCCACGCTCACCATCTCGCTGTAGGCAAGGTTGGCACCGCGGCGGCGACACATGATGCGGTAGGCGGGGTCGGTCACGCCCGCCATGGGAGCCATAAGGAACGGCTGCTCGGCATAGGCGCCCAGCAGCCGCTTGCTGTATTCGGAAAGCGCCATAGACCTACTCGTCCACCTTGAGGATCGCCATAAAGGCCTCCTGCGGGACCTCGACCGATCCGATGGCCTTCATGCGCTTCTTGCCCTCTTTCTGCTTCTCGAGCAGCTTGCGCTTACGCGAGATATCGCCGCCGTAGCACTTGGCAAGAACGTCCTTGCGACGCGCTTTGACGGTGGAACGGGCGATGATCTTGTTACCGATAGCACCCTGGATGGGCACCTCGAACAGCTGACGCGGAATAATCTCCTTGAGCTTGTCGCATAGGCCGCGGGCAAGACCGTAGGCCTTGTCCTTGTGGACGATAAAAGACAGCGCGTCCACCTCGTCGCCCGAAAGCAAGATATCAAGCTTCACGAGCTCGGAGGGACGATACTCGTTGAACTCGTAGTCGAGCGAGGCATAGCCCTTGGTACGGCTCTTGAGCTGGTCAAAGAAGTCCAAAATGAGCTCGGCAAGCGGCATATCGAAGCGCATCTCGACCGATTTGCTCGTGAGATGGATCATGTCGGTCGTCACGCCGCGGTGCTCGATGGCGAGCTGCATGACGGCACCCGTATACTCGGGCGGACAGATGATCTTGGCCTTGAGGTAGGGTTCCTCGATACGCTCGATACGTGTGGCCTCGGGCAGGTCCTGCGGGCTGCGGACATCGATCATCTCGCCATCGGTCTTGTACACGTGATAGTCGACCGAAGGACTCGTGGCAATGAGGTCTAGATTGAACTCGCGCTCCAGGCGTTCCTTAACGACCTCCATATGCAGCAGGCCCAGGAAGCCCACGCGGAAGCCAAAGCCGAGCGCCACCGAGGTCTCGGGCTCCCACACCAACGACGGGTCGTTGACGTGTAGCTTATCGAGCGCGTCACGCAGGTTCTCGTAGTCCTTGTTATCGATCGGGAACAGGCCCGTATAAACCATGGGCTTGGCCTCGCGGTAGCCGGGAAGCGGCTCGGGGCAGGGATTCGACGCCCACGTGAGGGTATCGCCCACGCGAACGGCCTCGGGGTCCTTCAGGCCCGTGACCACGTATCCGACCTCGCCGACCGTCAGCGCGTCGACCGGGGTCTCGGCGGGACGCTTGACGCCCACGCCATCGACCAAAAAGTCGCCCTTTGCCTGCATCATGCGCAGGGTATCGCCCTTTTTGATGGAACCGTCAAAGACGCGGACCGTGGCGACGACGCCACGATACTCGTCGAAGTATGAATCCAGAATGAGTGCCTTGAGCGGCGCGTTCGCATCGCCCTTGGGCGGAGAGATCAAAAAGACAATGGACTCCAGCAGATCGTGGATGCCCTCGCCGGTCTTGCCCGAGACACACACGGCATCATCGGCAGGGATCGCCAGGTCATCCTCGATCTCGGTCTTAACCTCGTCGGGATGAGCCGAGGGCAGGTCGATCTTGTTGATGGCCGGCACAATGTCCAGATTGGCGTTCATGGCGAGCGTCGCGTTAGAGACGGTCTGCGCCTCAACGCCCTGCGTGGCGTCGACAACGAGCACCGCGCCCTCACAGGCTGCCAGCGAGCGCGAGACCTCATAGGTAAAGTCCACGTGGCCCGGCGTATCGATCAGATTGAACTGATACGTCTCGCCATCGTCGGCGTCATAGGACACGCGAACAGCATTGGACTTGATCGTGATGCCGCGCTCGCGCTCGATATCCATGGTGTCGAGCAGCTGCGACTCCATGTCGCGCTCGTCGACGGTATGGGTGAGCTCGAGAATGCGGTCACTGATCGTGGACTTGCCATGGTCGATGTGCGCAACAATCGAGAAGTTGCGGATGTGGGAAATGTCAATTGAAGTATTCATGCGGACTATCTTACCCGAGCGGTACAAAAAATGGAGCCTGTTCCATAAAACAGGCTCCATTTATGCGCGTAATCTGTGTGGTGTGAAATTTACAACTTAGGCGTTGATGCTGTTCACGAGCTTGGAAAGACCGGACTTGCGGTTGGAAGCCTGGTTCTTGTGGATAACATGCTTGGCGGCAGCCATGTCGAGACGCTTGGTGACGGTCTTGAGGGCAGCCTGGGCCTTCTCGGCGTCGCCCTCGGCGACGGCGGACTGGACGTGCTTGGTCAGCGTCTTGAGCTCGGACTTGACAGCCTTGTTACGCATGCGAGCTGCCTCATTGGTGCGGATACGCTTCTTCTGAGACTTGATGTTTGCCACTTCTGGAGTTCCTTTCGAGTTCCTTGCAAAAAATGTATGACACCTCTGAGACACGGTGAGGTCATGCAAGCGCCTACTATAGCACGCTCCCCCTCAAAGGGATAGAACGAATTTGTCAAATAGGCAGGTATCATCACGATTTTCTCAAGATGTTCGTAATCCAGAGCAAAAGCGCGGTCTGAGAATCGGCCGAACCCTTGAGCGCGAGCTCCACATCAACGGCACCCTCGAGCGCTGCGACGAGCTCTGCCATCGAAAAGCGACGTGCCCAGGTCAGGTGATTCTTGACCTGCCAGGACTGGAGCTTGAGCGTTGCGGCCAGCTCACGACCCTGTCCGCGCGCATCGAGTGCCTTGGCAACGATAAGCTCGCGAATGCGGCCGCACAGCAATGTGTACGTCCACACGTAGCTCTTGGCGGGCATTAGATTGAAGAGCTCGAGCGAACGGCGCATGTCACGGGCCGAGACCGCATTGAGAAAGTCCCAGGGTTGAACCTCGGCCGTACGTACAATCCAGCGCTCAACGTCGGCAAGCTCAATCTGGGGCGCCTCGACCATCTGGGCAAGCTTAGCCAAGTCGTTATCGAGCATGCGAGTGTTTTCACCCGAACGCGAGACGAGCTCCTCGGCGGCCGCCGTCGAGATCGACTTGCCGTGCTGCGTCGCCATCTGCTGCACGCGGCGCGGAAGCTCCCAGCGCTTGGTGCCGGAGCAATCGATCACGGCCTTCTTGTCGATCTTGGCGATCGCCTTATACAGGCGCGTGTTCTTGGCAAGCGAGTCAGCAATGATGAGGCAGACCGTTGTGGGGCTGGGACTCGCCAAATACTCGACAAGCGGCTCCGAGACCGCCTTGGCGAGCTTTGAGCAGCCATCAAGGATTACCAGGCGAAACTCGCTGCCCATCGGAAAGGTGTTAAGCGATCCGATAATGGACTCGATATCGGGGTCCTTGGTCATGTCGCGCTCGTCGAGGTTGAACTCGACCATGCCCGTCTTTTCCAGACGCGCTTTCATACGCGAGACGGCGTGATCGCGCTTGACTCCGTCGGTACCGACGATCAGATATGCCGGCAGCAGACCGATTTCGGACATTGCGCTCCCCTCCCGCAGGTCTTCGTATTCGTTCCGTGCCATTCTAGCCCAGGGGCCCACCACACGCCAACGACGTCGTCACGGTCGCTGGCATCGCATCGCAAAGCCATTCTCAGTCGGCGTGACGGTAATGTCGCCGTGTTCGATGGTGCACGCGAACACGCCGCCCGCTTCCTTCACGGCATCGATGCAGGCATCGGACGGATGACCGTATCGATTCCCCTCGCCCGCGCTCGCGAGGGAAAGCTCGGGCTTCAGGACGTCCAGCAACTCACCATCGACTGAAACCTTGGAGCCGTGATGCCCAAGTTTAAGTACATCGATATCCCCCACCTCCTGCACGAATTCCCGTTCTTGGTCGAGCTCGGCATCGCCGGTGAGGAGCATACGCAGGCCCTTGCCTTCCTGAACATAAGAGAGTAGCAGGACAAGCGAGTCCTCATTTCCCTCGCCATCCACGGACTCGAATGGCCACATCACGCGAGCGCAAAATGAGCCGATGTCAACCGTATCCCCACGGCGCACCTGCCGATACTCCACGCCAGGTCGGTTCAATACTTCGGCAGGAGCATCCTCCAGCGCATCAGCCGCCACGGCAATCGTTCCAACCGAAAACTGTTCGAGCACGGCAGGCAGACCACCCCAGTGGTCCTCATCCCAATGCGTAACAAAGACGGCATCGATATGGTGCACGTTATTGCGAACCAACGCCGCCACCGCGCGCTCGTCGAGCCCGCAGTCGACGAGCGCTACTACGCCGCCCTGGCGGATAAGAATCGCAGCCGCCTGGCCCACATCGAGCACCGTCACCGAAGGCGGAGCGAATCGATCCCAGTAGACGTACGGAATCGCAGCCAAGAGCACCAGGCATGCAAGCCCCACCGCCATAGGACGTGCACGGGGACGCGGCCACCAGACCAGCAGAACCGCCAGCAAACACGGCACTAGGTAAATCCACATGCTATCGGGCGGCACGCTCACGGATGCACCCGGCACGGCGGCAAACAGCTGCTCGAAAAACAGCGCGCAACGGGCGGCAATCATGGGCACAACGAGCGCCCAAGTCCGCAACGGTGCCACGAGCGAAAAGGGAACCAGCACGATGGACACAGCAAGCAGTACGCTCACCACCGGACCGATGACCGCATTTGCCAACGGAGCAATGAGCGAGAACGTACCGAAGGCGGGAATGGTAATGGGAAGAGTCGCCAGTTGCGAGCACAGCGTGACGGAAAGCATGCTTGCAACGCCCGATGGCACACTCAGCTCACCCAAAGCGAAGGTCGCATAGGGGCAAAAGCACAGAATGGCAAAGACGCTGGCACATGAAAGCTGAAAGCCCATCTCGAACAGCACCGTCGGCCGCAGTAGCACAAAGATGGACATGGTTACGAAGAGTGCCGAAAGTCCGTGCCGGCGACACCCCGCGCCGTTTACGACAAGCGTCGCGAACACCATGCAGCACGCGCGCACGGCCGAGGGAGACGCGCCCGTAAAGACAGCGTAGCCCACAAGCGTTATCGCCAATATCGCCCGCTGAAGACCACGTGAGCAGCGAGTCTTTTGCAATACACCCTCGATTACAAACCCCACGATAGCCAAATGGCTGCCGGAGACGGCTATAAGATGCGCCGTTCCCGTCACCGAAAACCAATCGCCCGCCGACTGGGCGCGCAGCTCGGCCGAACGACCGCAGACGACACCGGCTATGAGTGCACGCGCCGGGTCGGTCGCAGGCGCGATGGACGCAAGCAGCCCATTTCGCAGCCGAAGCAGCGGCCCCGGAGAGCCCTCATCGTCCGACACAATCCGAACGGCTTTTACCTTGCATACCTCGCCTCGGAGCACGCGCGATCGTCCATACGCATCGTTCTCAAAACGTGAAACGCGACCGATAACACGCACGTGCGCCCCGACCTTGAGCTCGCGGTCGCACGATAGGCGAACCGTTGCCAAGTTCTTACCGTCCGCGCGTGCCTCGCAGGTATAAGAATACACGTCGTCGTTTATGGATGGATCGCCCTGCACGATAAACTCGAGGCCGCTTGCCGCTCGACCGCCGAGCGCCTTCGAGGCGCTGAGCGCACCCACAGCCCAGCACGCCGAGACGACCGCTCCCGCCACGAGACCGACGGACGCGGCATACAACCACCACTTCAAAGGGGCAAGCCGCGCACAAGATTGAGCCAGCACAACGAATACCGCCGCCGCAACGGGAATGGCCCATAGCAGCCCGACCGCCGGCGCCCGCTCCCTCAGCAGCGCATCAGCGGCCACGTTGAGCACCAAGGCGCAGCTCATGCACATGCCGGCACACAAGGCCATCGTCCACGGAAGCAGGGGCCGCGGAGGCATCACACGCTCGCGCTCGGTCGCACTCATACGCAGATGCAATCTTTGATTTTGGCAAGCTTCTTCTCGCCGATTCCCGACACACGCATCAGATCGTCAACCGAGGCAAAAGCACCGTTCTTTGTCCGTTCATCGATAATCGACTGGGCCATGGAGGGACCGATGCCCGAGAGCGTCTGCAGCTCTGCCGCGCTTGCCGTATTGATGTTTACTAGGCCTGTTGCGCCACTCACGCCCGATGATGTGGAAGCCCCACCATCAACACCGACTTCCGCAATGGACGCCTGCTGCTCCCCTACCGTTGGAACATGGATTTTTTGTCCATCAGTGACCTTAGATGCCCGATTAAGCCCCGTAACGTCAGCCTCGGGCGCCAGCCCGCCGGCGGCATCGATCGCCTGGGATACCCGTGCCCCATCTTTGAGTCTGTATACACCGGGCGACACAACGGCGCCATCGACATCGACATAGACCTCTGCCGCGGCAGAAGCCTTAGTCGAAGAGCCTTCGGATGTCTTTCCGCTCGAAGCATCGCCGGATCCCGGCTCCACTAACGAGCCCGTACCATCAGTGCGCTCAAACGACACGCCGCCGGCACCGCCGCCAAGGTTCGCCATCGCCAAGCCGCTCGCCATCGCAATGACGCCCAATATCGCCACCACCACAGCCTTATGACCGAGCAGCTTGCCTGCCCAGCGGTCCATCTTTTTGACCCGTTCGTGTTGTTCGCGCTGCGCCATAACAAAACCTCCCAACAACATCGTGTCAGGAAAAGAGCCCTGCAACAGCCATGCTTCAAAACCGGTTTTCGCGGTCAAACCAAAAGCTGACCAAAACCTTGCACAAATCTGTCCATTTATTCAGGCACACGTCAGCAAATGAACACTTAGCCGCAAAATGCCCAGATAGCAAAAGACCGACGATGCAAGAGCATCGTCGGTCTATGCACAAATTTACTCGTGATCTTGGTAAATCTCACGCGGAGCAAGCTCCGAATGTTTGCGTTTTAAGGTCTTAGGGGCCTTATACGTGTTGCTTTCGAAGTCGATGTACTCGGTCTGCTTGAGTAGGCGCTCGATCATCTCCTCGTGATCGAACAACTCCCAGGCCTCATGCACGGCATCGAGTTTAGCGTGCGTCTCGGGACGACGCGGCATAAACAGCGTGCAGCAGTCGGGAGCGGCCTCAGTCGAGATATCGAACGTACCAATCTCCTCGGCGCGCGCGATAATCTCCTGCTTGTCCGAACCGATGAGCGGACGGAACACGGGGATCTTCACGGCCTCGTTAACGGCCATGATATTCTCAAGCGTTTGGGAGGCAACCTGTCCAAGCGATTCGCCCGTCACGATGGCCTTGGCGCCCTCGATGTGTGCAATGCGCTCGGCAACCGAATACATAATGCGGCGATACATGATCACGCGCAGGTTGCTGGGACAGGTGACCGAAATCTCACGCTGACAGTCGCCAAACGGCACCACGTACAGGCGGCCGATCTGGACACCCGGCTCAAGCGCACGGATGATGTCCTGCACCAAATACTCGCTCGTATCGGGCGTCTGCGGACGACCGGAGAAATGCACCGGCACGCACACCGCGCCGCGACGCGCGAGCATCCAGGTCGCCACCGGAGAATCGATACCCGATGACAGCAGCGTCACGACCTTGCCGGCAGAACCAACCGGCAGACCGCCCACGCCGCGCTCGGAGCGCGCGTACACATAAACGCTACCCTGGACCACCAGTACGTGCACCATCGCATCGGGGTCGTGCATTTGAACCTTTTTATCGGGGAAGGCCTCACACAACACCTCGCCCACCTGACGGTTGATGTCAATCGAGGTGAGCTCATAGTCGGTATTGGAGCGCTTGGCGTGCACCTTAAACGAATCGAAGGAACCAAACTCGCGCAGCGCCTTCACGGCGGCGGCACAGTACTCCTGAGGGTCGCGATTGGTGTGATACGCCAAAGACACACGGGCAACGCCGGGAACGGTGCGAATGACACGCGCCGCCTCGTCGGCCTGATGCTCGTTAAAGGTCACGAGGATATAACCGGAAATTCGAGACACGGCATTCACGGAAAAGGCGGCCAAGGCCGCCTTGATGTTATCCATGAGGATATGCTCAAAATGTGCGCGGTTCTTACCCTTCAGTCCAACCTCGTGATAGTGGACCAGGCAGACGCGAGCCACCATTTAGGCTTCAGCAACCTTGTGGCCGAGCGCCTTCTCGTAACGGGCCTCGTCGTAAGAGATGTCGCCGTCGACAATCTCGTCCATAGCCATCGAAATGGTATCGGCACCGGAAAGCCCGATGGTGATGTCATCGACATCCTGGACGGCAAGCACGCGGTTGTGCTGGCCACGCAGCATGCTGTTAATGTCGCAGGCGCGCTTGGAGGCAAGCGAAGCGAGCAGGAAGCGGTTGTGATCGGTCTTCTCCAGAAGATCGTCAATGCAAGGCTTTACAACGGACACGGACCTCAGATCCTTTCATGCATATCGAGAACGCGAACGAGCTCATCGGTCGCGCGGTCGAGATCGTCATTAACCACGACGTCGTCGTAGCGGTCGGCAAGGGCACGCTCATCGGCGGCGTTTGCCATACGCAGCTCAATCGTCTCAGGCGTCTCGGTACCGCGACCGACCAGGCGCTCGCGGAGTACCTCAAGCGAAGGCGGCTTGATAAAGATCAACACGGCCTCGGGGAAACGCTCCTTCACCTGCAGGGCGCCCTGGACATCGATCTCCAAAATCAAAGATGCGCCAGAGGCGAGCTTGGATGTGACCTCGCTCACCAACGTGCCGTAGCAGTTACCGTGGACCTCGGCCCACTCAACAAACTCACCGTTTGCCACGCGGCGGTCGAACTCCTCGCGCGTCAGAAAAAAGTAGTTGACGCCGTCGACCTCACCTTTGCGTGGTGCTCGCGTGGTAGCCGAAACCGTCAGGCCCAGGTTCGAGCGGCGCTCGCGCACACGAGTGACGAGCGTACCCTTCCCTGCGCCTGACGGTCCAGAAATCACAAAGAGCTTGGAATCCTGAGCGCTCACTTATTTGGTCAGCTGCTCGAGGAGCTGCTCGCGCTGACGGACGCCGAGGCCCTGGACGCGACGGGTAGCGGAGATACCAAGCTCCTCCATGATCTTGGCGGCCTTGGCCTTGCCATAACCAGGAAGAGACTCGATGAGGGTGGAAACCTTCATGCGGGAAGCGATGGGGTCATCGGAGTTGAGCACGGACTCGAGGGGCTTCTCGCCCTTCTTGATCTGCTCGCGAAGCTCGGCGCGAGCGTGACGTGCGGCAGCAGCCTTCTCAAGAGCCTGCTTGCGCTGCTCATCGGTAAGCTGAGGGAGTGCCATTCGTACCTCCAAATAGTTGGGTTATATCTGATTCAATAATTGGCATTTTAGCACGTAGAACGTACGA
>CATZIG010000037.1 GCA_958419975.1 uncultured Collinsella sp. | reverse complement strand
AGGTCGAGCAGCACCAGGTCGGGCGCGGCGGCGAGAATGTCGCGCGAGACATGCTCAAACGATTCGCAGGCCTCGATCTCAAACCCAGCGCGGGCAAGGATGTCGACAAGCTCGCGACGAATGGGCTCGTCGTCCTCAACGATATAGATCAGCGCCATGGATTCCGCTCCCCTCTTGGTTGTCTTGTCCCATTATGACCGCGAAGCCGCAGGTACGCACCTCACGCGGCGCCAAGGTGACAGAACTGTTCGCGAGCGGTGGCGTTTTGTCCGCCTCGCACTCGCAGCGGTGGCGGGGACCAAAATGATTCTTTAATCCCCGTCCCAGAAAAATCATTTAGCGGCGGGCGCGGAGCTTTTCGTAGCCTTCGGCGAAGAAAGCGACCGTGGCGGTGTCGGCCTCGGCGGTGTCGGCCTCGGCGGTGTCGGCCTCGGCGGCGTCCGTCTCGGTTGCGGGGACCACGCCGTGCTCGTCGCTCACCAGGAACAGCGCGCCCTTAAGCTGCGCGGGAATGTCTACGCGCGTGACCGGGATGCCCTTGGTCTGAGCCAGCTGCTCGATGAGCGTCGCCGTGCCGCACAGGAACTCGTCCGCCGGCGCCACAAAGGCGAGCTCGCCGTTGTTGACGGCAGCAAGCAGCTCGGGTGCCACGCCGGTTTCGTCGGCCTCGGAGCGGGCCTCGGCGGAGCGGGCGCGCAGCGCCTTGGCCGACGTATCGGCGAGCGGCTCGTACTCCCCCACCGTCATGGCGGCGTTGCCGTTGATGTCGATCACCAGCATGAGCACGCCGTCGCGTGCGGTGTAATCACCCTCGGCAAGCGACCACTCAACGTGTTGTTTGGCCCAGCTGAGCATGTTATGGGTAAGCGGCTCGCCCTGCACCAGGCGCTCGGACAGCGCGCGAATGTGACGGTTGAGCATGGGCACCTTTTTGTTGGACATGCGCCAGCGGCAGATAAGCGCGGGCTTGTCGAGCGTAAACTTCTCGACCGCTTCCTGATTAGCGCAAAAGTCCTCGTACGCACGCTGATCCTCGGCATTGCCAAACAGCTCGGCATCATCAATCTGGGGCATGGTTGTACCTTTCGTGTTAGTCATTCCGTCCTCTTATACCAAAAAGACGGCCCTCCAAACGGAGCAGCCGTCTTTTGCGGAGATTATTTTGTCCCAAGGCGGAACTTAGTGGCGGAAGTGGCGGGCGCCCGTAAACACCATAGCAATATTGTGCTCGTTGCAGGCCTGGATGCTCTCGTCGTCGCGCTTGGAGCCGCCGGGCTGGATGATGCAGGTCACGCCGTGCGCGGCAAGCACGTCGACGTTGTCGCGGAACGGGAAGAACGCGTCGCTTGCACAGGCAAAGCCGCCCTTCTCCACGCCCTCGCGCTCGCAGAAGTCCTCGGCGCGCTCGCAGGCAAGCAGTGCAGAGTCAACGCGGTTGGGCTGACCCGGGCCCATGCCAATGCCGGCCTTACCCTTGGAAACCAGGATGGCGTTGGACTTAACGCCCTTGCAGACCTTCCAGGCAAACTCGAGCTCGGCCATCTCGGCGTCGGTGGGCTTGCGGTCGGTGGGGAACGTGAAGGTCGCGGGATCCTCGGTCACGTGGTCGACTTCCTGCACCAGCATGCCGCCGTCGACGGAGCGCAGCTCCACCTGGGCGCCGTGGTCCACGCCGCCGGTGGCCAGCACGCGCAGGTTGGGGCGCTTGGCCATGCGCTCGAGCGCCTCGGCAGTGTAGCTCGGAGCGATGATAACCTCGACGAACTGCTTGTTCTGATCGGCAAAGTGCTCAACCAGCTCATAGGGAACCTCGCGGTTGCAGGCGATGATGCCGCCGAAGGCGCTCTTGGGATCGCAGGCGAAGGCGCGGTCGTAGGCGGCCGTGATGTCCTCGGCCACCGCGGAGCCGCAGGGGTTCTGATGCTTGAGGATCACGCAGGCCGGCTCGTCGAACTCGCGGACCAGGTTCCAAGCGGCGTCGGCATCCAGATAGTTGTTGTAGCTGAGCGGCTTGCCCTGGATCTGCTCGGAGCCCACGAGCGGGAACTGCGAGCTCGCAGTATTCTCGCAGCCCTCGGCAAAGCGATAGACCGTGGCCTTCTGCTGAGGATTCTCGCCATAGCGCAGGTCGTCGACCTTCTCCAGCGAGATCTCGAGCTTGGCAGAGGTGTCCGCCACGTCGCTTGCCTGGGCGGCGAGCCAACGGGAGATAGCCGTGTCGTAGGCGGCGGTGGTCTGGTAGACCTTCACCTGCAGGCGACGACGGGTGGAAAGCGTGGTGCAGCCACCGGTCTCGCGCATCTCGGCCAGGACGGCATCATAGTCGGCCGGGTCGGAGATGACGGTAACGCTCGCGGCGTTCTTGGCGGCAGAGCGCAGCATGGAGGGACCGCCGATGTCGATGTGCTCGATGGCATCCGCGAAGGTGACCTCGGGGTTGGCGACGGTCTTCTCGAACTCGTACAGGTTGACGACGACCAGGTCGATCAGCTTAATGCCGTGCTGTGCCGCCTCCTGCATGTGCTGCTCGGAATCGCGGCGGGCCAGCAGCGCGCCGTGAACCTTGGGGTGCAGGGTCTTAACGCGGCCGTCCATCATCTCGGGATAGCCCGTGAACTCCTCGATGGGGGTTACGGGGACGCCCGCGTCCTCGATGGCACGAGCTGTGCCGCCCGTAGAGATGATCTCGACGCCAAAGTCATCGACCAGCGTCCGTGCGAAATCGACGACGCCCGTCTTATCGGTAACCGAGATCAACGCACGTGCGATCTTCACATCAGATCCCATGCAGTCCTCCTGTCTGGTACGCCGCCGTGCTCTGTGAGTCGGTGATACGTCAATCTGCAGCGCTCGCGCAGCGGCATTGAAAATACTGATTCAATGTAGCGCATCGAGCGCATCGATGCACCCCGCAACGGGCGCATATGCAGAAAAAGTTTGCGAGCGGAGGGGATGGGCACGGCACCGGGCACGGTGAGTTCATGGAACACAGGGGCACCATAATTAGATGCCAATAGCGTGGTAGAACTGTGCTCGATATGCATCCGCAAAAGAAAGAGGCACCATGGTCTCGCGGGTTCTCTACCGACCGTTTGATACCGAAGACTTCGACGCCATCGCGTTGATTCTGCAGCAGCTTTGGCATAACAATTCGGATAACGATGAGTACAACCGCCTCGAGGCCGCGTGCGACCTCGCCTATTGCCTTTCGTCTTCGACGTTTTCGCAGGTTGCCGTAATCGACGGTCAGGCGCGCGGCATTGCGCTCGCGCGTGCGGGACAGAGCTCCGGCGCCACCGTTAAGGAACATTGGCTGGATACCGAACGCGCACTGCTATCGCAAATGCGCGAGCTGGAGCCCGATGCCTGCGCCGAGTATCTCTCGTTTGTGCGCGCCACCATTCGAACCAACAACCGTCTGCTCGAGAAAAGCCCACTGCCGCATGACAACGAGGTCACGCTGCTCGCCGTCGATCCTGACGTCCACGGCCTGGGCGTGGGATCGGTGCTGCTCGATGCCGCAATCTCGCATCTGTCCTCGTGCGGAGCGACGAGGGCGCACCTGTACACCGACTCCGACTGTTCGTGGAAGTTCTACGAGTTGCACGGCTTTAAGCGCACCGCCACGCACCGCGCCAACCGCGAGGAACGCCGCCACGCCATGCCGCGCGAAAGCTTCCTCTACGAACTCGACCTAACAGCCTAAACCTGTCACTTAGGGACACTCCTTGGCAGCAACCGCACCTAGTCGTTGGGGACGTTCTTAAATGACTAGTCGCTGGGGACAGTCTTCGTAGGTAGCGCATAAAAATGGGATGGGCTTCCCCGACAGCTGTCGAGAAAAGCCCATCCCGTAATTTAGGACCGCTAGAACGTTCCGCCGCCGCCTCCGCCGACGCCGCCGCCTCCGCCGCCCGAGAAGCCGCCGCCACCGCCGCCGCTCGAGCTATCGGAACTCGACGCCAGCCCACGGATGCTCTCGTGATACACATCGTTAAACGAATCGAGCGGCGATTCGGTACCGTAATGATGGTAGTACCACCAGTAGCAGGGGTAATTGTCGTAGAAACCGTCGGCCTCGCGCACCTCGGGAGGAACAGCCTCGGCAAGCTGACGCAGGACTTCCTTCGAAACGCCCAGCGCCGCACCCATCACCAGAAGTTTATTCCACAGGACCAGATCGCCGGGGACGGCTTCCTTTAGGCGCGTGAAATCCTCAAGCCAATGCTTGAGCGCCTTGCAGCGAGCCGCCACCTCGGCGCCCTCCGGCGTAAAGCGGCGGAACGTAAGGCCCACGCCAATACCCACCAGCACAATCGGCACCGAGATAACCGCGGCGACAATGTTCGCCTGCGCGCCGTCGGTAAAGAAGATGGATCCCGCGGGAACACAGGCGATCAGAATACCGAGAACCAGGCAAAACACCATTGCGACAATGCCGTCCGAGGCAACGTACTCGCTATCGGCCAGCTTGCCCTTAACGGTGTTCTGATAGTCCTCGAGCTTGTCGCCCACGGGCGTAGCGTGCTGCTTGACGTAGTGCTGCAGCTCGTCAAACGTGCGCGAGCGATCGCCGTTCTCGTCGGGCTTAGCACCGGCAAAGAAGACCTTGAGCACCATGCGGTCAATGCCCTTGGCCGACTTCCAGCCCGCATCACTCACCGTCACGCGATACGTCTGCTCTTCTTTTTCACGCCCCATCAGGCCTTTCTTGGCCTTGGTCACGGTCGCCTGCTCCAGCTTGATCACACGGTCGTCGGTGAGCTTCATGAGCGTGGCGATATATGCCTGATCGGGCACCTCGTTCCAGCTCATGAGGGCCGAAAGCACGGCGGGATGGTCGGCCGAAGGCACATCGCGGAAATATTCGTCCTGGAAAAGCGGCTTTGGCTTGCGGCGGCGCAGCTTGAGCACAACGATTGTGCCGGTAAAGGCCACCGCCGCGACAACACTTAGCACGGCAAGTACATTGGCAATCATGCGAGCGTGAGCGCGGCGGGCGTTAGCTTCGTCGGCCCATTCCTTCTCTTCGCCCAGGATCGTTGACATGCGTTCTTCGCCCGAGGCGGCAAGCTGCGGCACCCAGTCGCTGGGGAAGGCGATGCGTGCCTCGGCGAATTCGCCCTGATGCACGCAGGGAATGGTATAGGTGACCATGGGTTCGTCCGCATCGAGCGATACGTCACCCGTCAGCGGACCGTGGCCCCACGCGCGGAAGTTATCGCCCTTGACGGCCGCCGTCCCGGCAGCGGCATTTGCGAAGTGCACTTCCATCTCGACATCATCGGAATCCGCGGACCAGCCGTCGCCCACGAATTTCCAATAGAGCTCGGCGGTATCGGCCCAGTTCATAACCGCACCGGTCATGGTGTAGCTCACGTAATAGATCGCGCTATCGCCGCTCTCGTGGGGGCTGAAAACCTTGATCTTTACGCCGTCACCAGTCTGCTCGACCGTATAGACGCCAGAGTCACCCTTGTTCGCGCTATCGACTTTGTTGAACGCGGTGTCCTCCTCCTCGACGCTCAGCACATCGACACCCGCCGTACCTCCCTGCTGGTTGGTGCCCGTATTGATCTCCCAAAACACGCCGTTGATGTCGTCATCGAAATCAAACTGGCGCCCCTCGACAACGGTCAGCGAGCCGTCGGCCTCGACCGTGGCGCCGATATAGGTTTGGGTCATGGAGTAGCCGTCGGCACGTGCAACGGCGGGCAACAGCAGCAGTGCGCACGCGACGAGCGCGCAAATGGAAACAAATCGCGCAAACGGGCGGCGCTGCCGGCTGACTTTGGCGGCGAGGGTGTTCATAGGCACATCCTTTGTCTGTAAAACCAACAGCGCCATTGTCCCACGTTTGCGGGTACGCATGACGAATATCTGGGCCAACGGAACGTCAAATGGGACAAAAGTCCCACCCGAGTCTGGCACTTAGGGACGTTCCTAATGATCTATTGGGGACGGAGGAAAACGGATCATTGGGTTGAACCGACGGACTGCAACAAATTTGTCGTTTGGGACGCTCTTTGGCCGAGTCCTGCGCCAGCAATAGATACCACTTCACAGCTCCGTCACAGGTGTAGCGGCTTTGTGTGGGCGCGGCATGCGCTGATTGAGCCGTCAGTCGAGGGGCATAAAGCAGTTGAGCGAAAACGGTTGCCCCTTTCCCGTTCGCTCGAGGATCATGTCCCCCTTTTCCGCGGAAACCCCGGCAGTTGCGAAGAGCTGCCGGGGTTCTGTCGTGTATAAGGCCGAGTCGGCGTACGGCGATCGAGACGTTGGGCCGCAGACCCACCGTGCGCAATGCGCAGCGCCGCCAACTTGCGAGCCACGGAAACGCCTTCCCTACCGTGCCCCGCGCTATACTCGTCCGCATGGATATCAAAACACGCAACATACCAACGCCCGCCGCGGATGCGCCAACGACGCAGCCTGCCTCCGTTCCCGCACCTGTCGTGGGCCGTTTTGCCCCGTCGCCCTCGGGCCGCATGCACCTGGGCAACGTGTTCAGCTGCCTGTGCGCGTGGCTTTCGGCCCGCAGCCAGGGCGGCAGCATCGTGTTGCGCATCGAGGACCTGGACGATCGCTGCAAGCGCCCGGAACTTGCCGCTCAATTGATTGACGACCTAGCCTGGCTGGGACTCGAGTGGGACGAAGGCCCCTACTATCAGCACGATCGCCTCGACCTGTACGAGAGCGCCTTGCACCAGCTGCAAGACGCCGGCCTCACCTATCCCTGCTTTTGCACGCGCGCCGAGCTCCACGCCGCGAGCGCGCCACATGCCAGCGACGGCACGCCCATCTACCGCGGCGCCTGCAGAGACCTTTCTGCCGAGGAGGTTGCCCGCCGCAGCGTTCTGCGCGCCCCGGCCACGCGCCTGCGCGTGCCCGACATCGACGACCTCGCGGGCGACGTGATCGAATTCGTGGACCGCACATACGGGGCCCAATGCGAGGCGCTCGCCACCGAGTGCGGCGATTTTTTGGTACGCCGCAGCGACGGTGTTTTTGCCTATCAGCTAGCCGTGGTGGTCGATGACGCCGCCATGGGTGTTACCGAGGTCGTGCGCGGATGCGACCTGCTGGGCTCCACGCCCCGCCAAATCTACCTGCAGCATCTGCTGGGACTTCCCACGCCGCACTACGCGCACATTCCGCTGCTCATGTCGCCGGACGGCCGCCGCCTTTCCAAGCGCGACCGCGACCTGGACCTGGGCGAGCTCCGCGCCCGCTTTGGCATGCCCGAGGCACTGCTGGGCTGGCTCGCCGGGCAAACGGGCATCGCGCCGGACACCACGCCGCGTACCGCCGAGCAGTTGGTCGAGCACTTTAGCTGGAATGTCATCCGCGCGCACCGGGAAAACATCACTGTAACGGTCCAGTAGCCAAATACGCCCCGCCCCCTCGTCCCCCTCCAACGAGGACATAATTCTGTGTCTTGTTATGTACGGAATAATTCCGTACAATTATGCAAAGGAGGTTTTTGCCATGCCAACGATTGAGAAACAACGCCGTATGGATCTAAGGTTGACCGAACGTCAACGCCTTACTTACGAGCGCGCCGCGGCCTTACGTGGCCAAACTCTCACCCAATGGGCCACAGCTCACCTTGACGAGAGCTCCGCACGTGATATCGCCGAGGCGTCAACAACCTATCTTTCTCCTGATGGTTTCGATGCATTTTGCGAAATGCTCGATTCCCCCATGCCCCAAGCCGCAAAAGCGCTGCTTGACCGTAAAGCGGTTTGGGAATGAGCACATTTACCAAGCCCGTTCAACTCCCCGTTGGCCAAGGCGTCGAGGCTTTCCACTGCGGAAATACTCTTGTAGACGGATGGGCTAAAAATAGATCAGCCTCGGCGCGAAGAAGAGGATCAGCAGTTATATACGCATCGTATTGCGACGGCGCAGTCGCTGGGTTTTATACGTTGTGTACGCACTCCGTGGCTCGCGAAAATGTTGATGGAGGATGGTTCGTGCGAAACTCCCCCTCCCAAGTTCCCGCAGTGTTACTTGGAATGATGGGGGTCGACGAGAAGTTCAAGGGACTTGGTCTTGGAGCTTCACTGCTCAAAGATGCCATCGAGAACGCCTTGAAAATTTCTGCCCTAGCAGGAGCGCGAGCTTTAGTTGTCGATCCAGTAGATGATGAGGCGGCAGCATTCTATGAACATTTTGGCTTCGCCACCCTACCGGGCACCAACCGAATGGCACTGAAACTCTAGATCGTCGGGCGACATCTCCTCCGGCTCCCAACATGCCTTAAGTTACCCTACAAATAAAGATTACTACTGAAATGTAGGATAACTACCCAAGGCATCGTATGAAGTGCTCGCTATGCCCACCCCCTACGCAACATCCCAGGGCTGGAGTTCGTCGCCCAGGCGAACGATGCAGTCGTAGAGCACGGTATGGCGCTCGGCAGGGTTGGCATCCCGATGAAAATGCCCGTAGTACCAGCGCTTGTAATCCAAGCGGTCTTCCAGCTCATCGAAAAATGCCGTAAGCCGATCAACGGCGGGGTAATTCCAGCCAGGCCCCGGATAGAGCGTGGGCGAAAGCATGCGCGTAGAGCAGGTGTGGGTGATCACGTAGTCGACCTTCCAGTCTACGCTGTCGAGTTTTGTCCGCGCCTCCTCAAAGTTGCGCTCGTCCGGCAGCTCCTGCGGCCACCAGCTGGAATACGGAATGCGGTATTCCTTATCCACGCTCGTGGCACCGCCCATGGTAAAGATCGTTGAGCCGTCGAGCTCAAAAACCTCACCGCGCGTCAGGCGCCGTATGGGCGAGGTATCCGACAGGCGCTGCGTCAGCCCACCGTGCCACAGCTCCATGGGACGCTCCGCCCAGTGATCGAAACGCTCGTGGTTGCCGTCGACGAACAGCACGGTATAGGGGCGCGATTCCAGCCAAGCGATATCGGTGCATTCCTCGGCAGAGAAATCCCACGGAAAGCCAAAGTCGCCCGCGACAATCAGATAGTCGTCGCTCGTCAGGCTATCCCCAAGGTCCCAATCGCGCAGCTTTTGCATGTCGAGGCCGCCATGAATATCGCCCGTCACATAGACCGTCATCGGATCACCACTTCCCTGTAAGTCGCCAGCCCGCATTCTGCACGATCGCTAAGCCAACCGTTCCAGCCCTTCCATCCCTTAGGGCTTACCCCTCGTTCTTCCAACCAAACGGATCAAACACCCAAAAGATCAGATCGAGCACGCCGCCGGTCATCATGGCGCCGGCAAGGGCCATACAAACGTGCAGAGAGCTGGCACTTCGGAGCACGTCGAACGGCCCCAGAACAGCCAGCAGCGCGACCGCTGCGCCGGCCACGCACAGCGCGAGGCATGGCCCCGCGTCCTTAACGCATTTCTTTGCGAGATGCTTGGTGTTGTCGCTCATCAATATTGAACTCCTTAGAAGATCGTTGTTCAGATGTATGCCGCCGCGGCAGAGCAGGGCGGCAGGGCAAGTGTCAGATGCCGTGCGGACATCAATGGAGAAACCGCCTGCTCGACCAACCATTGACGCCGTTTTACACCGGTACCCCATCCCCCGCTATCGAGGTCTAATACTTTTCCGCGAAGTGAACGTCTGTTTTTGGACCCCTGGAGCATCCGCATTTTTCAACGGCATAAACGCAGGATTCTGGCATCAAAGCCGCAGGAAACGATACCCTTATAGTGTCGATGCTTCGGGGGTCCGATTTAGCTCGTTCACTTCTCGGAAAAGTATTAGACCTCGCTGCTAGCCACCTAGAGGGACACCTCACCCCTCCCCCCCACCGCCACCCAAAAACTCATCCAACATTAATCTTGGCTCAAGAATCGCTTAATCTATAACCTGCACTATAGAGTTCGACCAAGGGCGGCGCCGCGCAACACAGACCGCCGAACGCAACGCTCGCGCCCGGGCAGATCGCCCGGCGTCGCGCCCATCGAACGAAAGGACAGGTCATGGACGACCTCGAAAAAGTTGAAACCATCCGCACCAAGTGCAACGTGAGCTATACCGATGCCAAGGCCGCGCTCGACGCCGCCGACGGCAACGTTCTGGACGCCATCATTTGGCTCGAGTCGCAGGGCAAGACCCAGACCACGTCGGCGCACGCCGCCACCGAGTCCGCGCCGGCCGATGAGCCCTCGGCCGAGATGGTCGCCGCACAGGCCGCCTACGAAAAGTCGAGCGAAAAGACCGACTTCTCCAAGAAGATGGACAGCGTGTGGGAGTACCTCAAAAAGCTCTTCCGCCTGAGCCTGGACACCAAGTTTATCGCCACGCGCCGCGATGCGATCATCCTCAACATCCCCATCCTGATTCCCATCGTCGCCCTGTTTGCCTGGGGCGCCACGATATGGCTGATGCTGATTGGTCTGTTCTTTGGCATGCGCTACCGTATCGACAGCGACGGCGACGTGCCCGGCAGCATCAACAACCTGATGGATCACGCCGCCGATGCCGCGGACGGCATCAAGCAAAATCTGAACGACGACAAGTAATCGCAGACGGGGGCACGCATGGCACGGATCCTTATCGTAGAGGACGAGGAGAAAATCGCCCGCTTTGTGACGCTCGAACTGGAGCACGAGGGCTACCAGGTGGAGCACGCCGCCGATGGCCGCACCGCCGTTGACCTGGCGCTGGAGCGCGACTACGATCTGATTCTGCTCGATGTGCTGTTGCCGCAGCTCAACGGCATGGAGGTCCTGCGGCGTGTCCGCAAGCACAAGGACGTGCCGGTGATCATGGTCACCGCGCGCGATGCTGTGATGGACAAGGTGGCCGGGCTCGATGCCGGCGCTGACGATTACCTGACCAAGCCGTTTGCGATTGAGGAGTTGTTCGCACGGATCCGTGTGGCGCTGAAGCGCTCGGAGGCCGTGCGGACGGCTTCGGGCGTTGGCGGCGCCGGCGTCAGGGCGGGTATGGCGGGCGGCGCGGGCGAGAGCGCCGTTGCGATTCCCCCGGCCAGCAACTCGACCCAGGCCTCCGCTTCACCCTCCCCTGCCACGCTCACCGTGGGCTCGGTTGCGCTCGACCCCGACCGCCGCGAAGTCACGGTCGGCGGCTCGCCCATCGCGCTCACGGCCCGCGAGTTCGACGTCCTCGCCCTGCTTATGGCACATGCCGGCACCGTGCTCACGCGCGAGCGCATCGCGCACGAGGCACTGGGCTACGAATACGTAGGAGGCACCAACAACGTCGACGTACACATCGCGCACCTGCGCGCCAAGATCGAAGACGCCGGCGGTGCCCGCATCATCCAAACTGTGCGCGGGGTGGGCTATGTCTGTCGCGCGTAACGCCGAGACCAAGCGCGTCACCTCCATCGCCCGCGCCATCAACTGGAGCTACATGTGGCGCCGCTTGGTGAGCTACGTCTGGCTCGATCTGTTGCTGGTGGTGATTGCGGCGGCGATCCTCGTCTATGGATACAACCAGACGCTGCCCGACAGCGCGTTTACCGCAGGCTGGATTCCCGGCACCACCGTTCACGGCATGTCGCTGACGCCCGCGCGCGGCTGGGACCTGACAACGCTCACCTATACCGTCGAGCTTGCGCGCACCAGCAAGACCTTCCCCCTCGCGCAGGACCTCGTCACGCTATGGCCTCTCTACCTTGTCGTTGTGGGTTGGCAGGTCATCAGCGTGCTCAACATGCTCGGCGGCGCGAGGCGCGTGCGCCGCACCATGGCGCCGCTCAACGACCTGGCCTTGCGCGTGGACGAGCTCGGCCGCATGCAGCTCTCCGGCGGCAAGATGGAAACGCTGGAGCAGGCCATCGAGCGCGCAAGCGTCGACTCGCCGAGCGTCACCACCGGCGACGCCGACCTGGCAAGCATCGAGGTCGCACTCAACCGCCTGCTGCGCCAGATGCAAGAGGCCAAGCTGCAGCAGATGCGCTTTGTCAACGATGCAAGCCACGAGCTGCGCACGCCCATCGCGGTGATTCAGGGCTACGTAAACATGCTCGACCGCTGGGGCAAAGACGACCCGGACGTGCTGACGGAATCCATCGCGTCCCTTAAAGCCGAAAGCGAGCACATGCAGGAGCTCGTGGAGCAGCTGCTGTTTTTGGCGCGCGGCGATGCCGGGCGCACGGTCCTGCGGCGCGCGAATACCAACCTGGCCGCATTGGTCGGCGAGGTATGCGAGGAATCGCAGATGATCGATACCGAGCACACGTATCGGCTGGCGTACGACACCACGCTTGCCAACGACCCGCGCTGCGACGCATCTGTCGACGTGGCGCTCGTGAAGCAGGCTCTGCGCGTGATCGTGCAAAACGCTGCCAAGTACTCGGGTGCGGGAACGACCGTCACGTTTGGCATAACGCCCGATGCGGGCACGGGTGCGATCGACATAAGTGTTGAGGACGAGGGCA
>CATZIG010000036.1 GCA_958419975.1 uncultured Collinsella sp. | reverse complement strand
GTCGATCGCGAGTTCCGCACGAGCCGGAGAGCACTTAATGTGCTCTCCGTGCGAGTCAGGACTGTCCGAGCAGGCGACCTTATATATTTGCCCTCCCCGGGGCTCCTCGCCAGTCCCCCTCAGCTAGTTCTTGAGCGAGTTCAGCGGAGCCGGGAAGCGTCCACCGCGGTGGGCAAGCACGGTGCCGGCGTTGGGGTTTACCGGCATGATGGGCGCACGGCCGAACAAGCCACCGTACTCGACGCAGTCGCCCACGCCCTTGCCGATGGCGGGAATCACGCGGACGGCCGTGGTCTTGTTGTTGATGACGCCGATGGCCATCTCGTCGGCGATGATGCCGGCGATGGTCTCGACCGGAGTGTCGCCAGGGATGGCAATCATGTCCAGGCCAACGGAGCACACGCAGGTCATGGCCTCGAGCTTCTCGAGCGAAAGCGCACCGGCCTCGACGGCGGCGATCATGCCGGCATCCTCGGACACGGGAATGAAAGCGCCCGAGAGACCGCCCACGCTGGAACTGGCCATGACGCCGCCCTTCTTGACGGCATCGTTGAGCATGGCGAGCGCGCAGGTCGTGCCGGGGCCACCGCAGGTGCCCACGCCGATGATCTCGAGGATGCGCGCGACGGAGTCGCCGATGGCAGGCGTGGGAGCCAGCGACAGGTCGACAATGCCCTTCTCGACACCCAGGCGATGGGCGGCCTCGCGGCTCATGAGCTCGCCGGCGCGGGTGATCTTAAAGGCGGTCTGCTTAATCTTTTCGGCGACTTCCATCATCGATGCGGAATCGGGCAGCGTCTCCAGGGCTGCGGCCATAACGCCGGGGCCTGAGACGCCTACGTTGATGACGGCGTCGGCCTCGCCACCGCCGTGGACGGCGCCCGCCATAAACGGGGAGTCCTCGACCATGTTGGCAAAGCAGACAAATTTGGAAGCGCCGACGGAATCCTGGTCGGCCGTGAGCTTGGCGGCATCGATGATGGTCTGGGCGGCCATGAGCACAGCGTCCATGTTGATGCCGGCACGCAGGCTGGCGACGTTGACGCTGGAGCAGACGCGGCTGGTGGTGGCGAGCGCCTGCGGGATGGACTGGATGACGCGGCGGTCGGCGTCGCCGATGCCCTTCTGGACGAGTGCGGAGAAGCCACCCAGGTAGTCGATGCCGAGGGTCTCGGCCGCGCGGTCGAGGGCATGCGCGATGGGGGTGAGGTCCTCATCCTTGCAGCACGCGGCGATCTGCGCCACCGGGGTGACGGAGACGCGCTTGTTGACGATAGGGATGCCGTACTCGCGCTCGAGGTTCTCGGCGGTCTCGACCAGATGCTCAGCCGTGTGCGTCACGTGGTCGTAGATCTTCGTGCACATGCGGTCGAGGTTCTCGTCGCCGCAACCCATGAGCGAAACACCCATGGTGATGGTCCTGATGTCGAGGTTCTGCTCCTCAACCATGCCGCGGGTTTCCGCGATTTCTGCGGGCGTGATCGCCATCCTTGCGCTCCTATCTGCCAAAACGAGCATAGTCTTATCTATTCTAACGTGCCGCACGCGCCAAGTGGCGCATGCGGCACGTTTTGGTGCTCGGTTGTTTCCGTTGTGTTACTTCCCAAAGACCTCTTCGGCGATGCGCGCGCTCTCGGCGGCGTCCTTGGCGTAGTAGTCCGCGCCGATCTGTTTGGCGTATTCGGGGGTGAGCACGGCGCCGCCCACGATAATCTTGACGCCCGGCACCTCGGCATGAAGCAGTTTGATGGTCTCCTCCATGGCGACGACCGTGGTGGTCATAAGCGCCGAAAGGCCGACGAGCTTAATGTCGCGCTCCTGCACGGTCTTGAGCACCTCCTGCGGATCGACATCGCGACCCAGATCAAAGACGGTGTAGCCGTAGTTGTCGAGCAGCATCTTGACGATATTCTTACCGATGTCGTGGATGTCGCCCTTGACGGTGGCCACGCAGATCTTGCCCTTGTCGGCAATCTCACCGGCGGGCATCAGGCGCTTGATGGTGTCGAAGCCCACACGCGCGGCCTCGGCCGAGGCCATAAGCTGCGGCAAGAAGAACTTGCCCTGGTCAAAGAGGACGCCAACCTCATCGAGGGCGGGGATAAAGTGGTTGTTGATGAGGTCCATGGCGTCGTGGTCGGCCAGCAGGCGTTCGGTCTCGGCCGCGATCTCGCCCTTGCGGCCCGAGACGACCATGTGGCGGATGGGGTCGTCATCGGCGCTTGCGGTGGTGCTTGCGGCAGGCGCGGCATCGCTCGATGCCGACTGAGCGGCCGCCGGGTTCGCGGCGATCTTATACGGGTCGGTCCAGCCGGCGTAGCGTTCGATGTATCCGGTTGAGCCCTCGTCCTCAACGCTCAGCACGCGATAGCTGTAGACGGTGTCCATAAAGCGCTTAGAACCCGGGTTCATGATGGGGGCGTCCAGACCTGCACCAAAGGCGGCGGCCAAAAAGACCGAGCCCAGCAGCGGCCGCGCGGGCAGGCCAAAGCTGATGTTCGATACGCCGAGTGCGCACTTGACGCCCAGGCGCTCCTTGCACATAGACATGGCGCGCAGGATCTGCTCAGCCTGGCGCTGGTTGGTCGAGGCGGTCATGACCAGGCAGTCGATGAGGATGCGGTCTGGGCCGATGCCGTAACGGGCAGCCTCGGCCACGATGCGCTCGGCGATGGCGAAGCGAGCCTCGGCGGTATCCGGGATGCCGCCTTCGTCGAGCGTGAGGCCGACGACGTTGGTGCCGTAGTGGGCGACCAGCGGGAAAATCTCGTCCATGATCTGCTGTTTGCCATTGACCGAGTTGATGATGGGCTTGCCGGCGTAGCGACGTACGGCGGCCTCGACGGCGGCGGGGTCGGTGGAGTCGATCTGCAGCGGCAGCAGCGTGGAGCCCTGGAGCTGTTCGGTCGCCTGTTGGATGATCTTGACCTCGTCAATCTCGGGCAGGCCCACGTTGACGTCCAGGATGTCGGCGCCCTGCTCCTGCTGGCTGATGCCCTGGCTCACAACGTAGTCCAGGTCGCCGTCGCGCAGGGCCTGCTGCAGGCGCTTTTTGCCGGTGGGGTTGATGCGCTCGCCGATGACGGCGATCTTGTGGCCGTCGCAGGGAAGGTCTACGACCGTTTGGGCGCTCGTGACCGACATACTGGGCTTGCGGTGGCGCGGGCTGGGCGTGTGGTTGTCGATAAGCGTGCGCAAGGCCGCCATGTGCGCCGGCGTGGTGCCGCAGCAACCGCCCACGACGCTCACACCGTCGGCGATCATGCCGGCGACGGCCTCGGCGTATTCGGGGGCTTGGATATCAAAGACGGTGTTGCCGTCGTCGTCTACATGGGGGAGTCCTGCATTAGCCTGCACCATAACGGGCTTGTCGGTAACGGTGAGCATACGTGCGGCGAGTCCTCGGAGCTCGGCCGGTCCTTGGCTGCAGTTGATGCCCAAAACGTCGGCACCGATGGCGTCGAGCGTGATGGCGGCGACCTCGGGACTCGTTCCCAGGAAGGTGCGACCGTCTTCCTCAAAGGTCATGGTGGCAAAGACGGGCAGGTCGGAGTTCTCGCGGCAGGCGAGGACGGCCGCCTTGATCTCGGCCAGGTCGGTCATAGTCTCGATAATAAAGAGGTCCACACCCGCGGCGACGCCTGCGCGCACTTCCTCGGCAAAGAGGTCATAGGCCTCGTCGAAGCTCAGGGTACCCAGGGGGCGAAGCAGCGCGCCGATGGGACCGATATCGCCGGCGACGTAGTGGGCGCCGGCCTCGCGGGCACAGGCGACAGCGGCGGCAAAGACATCTGCCACGGTGGCGGCACCGTCGAGCTTGTGGGCGTTGGCGCCAAAGGTGTTGGCGGTGATCACGTCGCAGCCGGCCTCGACGTACTGACGCTGAATGTCGGTAATGACCTGGGGTTCCTCAAAGTTGAGCAGCTCGGGCAGGGCGCCCGCCTTCATGCCGGCGGCCTGCAACATGGTGCCCATGCCGCCGTCGAACAGCAGGTGTCCCGTGCCCTCGATGGCCGCACGCAGGCGATCGTCCTTAATGCGCAGATCGTCGATCGTGCGCGTCTTGTACGTGGCACCGTTGCGACGTGCAGCATTGACAGGTGCCGCCAGCGCAGCACCGTCCAGATCATGAGTGATAAGCGGAGTAAACATCGGGGGCTCCTAATGGCTGGAATAGCAGGTGGTGTGGGCGGCGCGGAAGCGGCAGTGCTCACGCATGCGGCAGATATTGCAGGTGGGGCGGCTCTGGGCGTCGTGGACTTCGCCGTCAAACAGGCCGATCACCGCGGTCACGCTCTTGGTGGGCATGAGCAGGCTGGTGGGGGTGACGGTCAGGCCGATGAGCCGCGTGGCGTTGAGTGCATCCACGATCGAGCGCTGGGCAGAGAGTGGGCAGTCGCCATAGCCGGGACTGAAGCGCCAGTTGCCGGCGAGCCCGTGTGCAGCGGCCGCAGCCTTGACCTGCTGGTCCATCTGCTCGACGGCGGCTTCTACATAGGCAGAGCATGCGGCGTCGAGCACGGCGCCTTCCAGGGGTTGCTGGGCTCCGGTGGTTCGCAGACGGCGTTCGGCAGATATCCCGAGGGTGCAGGCCATGAGCGCCGCCAGGCGGGCGTCCTTAAGGTGGCGATAGATATCGCGACCGCGCAGCTCAACGTTGGTGCCGACCAAGCGGATGCAGGGCTCGCCCTGCTCGTCGACGCCCGTGGCATCGACGGCAAACACGCGTCGCACGCCGCGGGGCTCGATATCCAGCTCTAAGCGCTCAACGACAAGCTCAATACGCTGCGACAGCTCGGGCTCAATCTGCTGGCCGCCGTAGCCCAGATACCGCAGCATCTCGGCGCGGTCGACACGAGGGTGGTGGGCAGCGTCGATACGGTAAAGCGCCGGCGACGCAAGGTCGGCCGGCACTTCAACAACGGTTGTATCGACGTGCGGTTTTTCCATTACCCCAGGCGCTCCATAATGGTCGCGACGATTGCAGGACGGTTCATAGTGTACAGGTGCAGGCCGTCGGCGCCGTGCTCCTTAAGGTCGCAAAGCTGACGAGCAGCATAATCTACACCGGCTGCCTGCAGGCTCTCGGGGTCGTTCTCGTACTTGGCGAGGATCTTGATGACGGGGGAGGGCAGCGACGCGCCGCACATAAAGACCATGCGGCTGATCTGCGACTTGCCCATAAACGGCATGATGCCCGCGGTAATGGGCACGGTGATGCCGGCCTTGTCGGCAAGCTCGCGAAAACGGTAGAAGCACTCGTTGTCAAAAAAGAGCTGCGTCACAAAGAAGCTTGCGCCGGCATCTTGCTTTTGCTTGAGGTGCTCGACCGAGACGTTGAGGTCCTCGCAGGCAATGTGGCCCTCGGGGTAGGCTGCGGCGCCCACACAAAAGCCGGCGTCAACGAGCTCGGGGATGAGGTCGCGGGCGTAGGCGTAGTCGGAGGCAGGCTTGTCGTCCTCAGTCGCGCCGGCGGGCAGGTCGCCGCGCAGGACCAGCACGTTTTCCACGCCGGCGGTGCGATACTCGTCAATCTTGGCGGCGATGTCGGCGTGCGACCGGCCCACGCAGGTAAGGTGTGCCACCGAGGGCGTGTCGAATTCGCTCGTAATCATATGCGCGATGGGGGCGGTGGCGGCACCGTTGCCCGAGCCGCCGGCCGAGCAGGTGACCGAGACAAAGCTCGGCGAAAGCTTGCACAGATTGCCTGCCACTTCGCGAGCCGTGTCGAGGGTCAGCTCGCCCTTGGGCGGGAACATCTCAAACGAAATGGGCGCGGTGCCCTGGGATGCTGCCTGCTTAAAAACCTCGTCGACGCGCATATCGTGCTCCTCTAGATACGTAATAGTGCGATGTGTTGTAAGGATTCTACTGCACCACTGTGCCACGGTGGAGTTTCACTGGCTATTTGGGGATACCAATCAAAGATGCCTTGCTATCGGCTTTCTCTATAACAGAGCGGCTAATCTAGGCACGGACTATAAAGACTGGTATCTGATGCAAAATACCAGTTAATAGAGCCCCATCCCAAATTGACCGCCCTTAAACCATGGGGAGAGGTCTGCAATTTATGCAGTTGATTGGCTGTTGAGGGTGGCAACGCCGCCTCGATAGGGTAACCTCATTGATTGGTTTCGCGACAGCAACATAACGGTAATGTCGCGGAAACACGGCGAGTCTAAGCTATGACTCGTTCGTTAGTAATCAACACCGCTTCTCACGCGGTGCCGATACGAAGGGAGTTCCGTATGGCCGATCTTACTGACCGCTTCGGGACCATGGTGTTCTCTGAGGAAGTCATGAAGGACTACCTCCCCAAGGACATCTGGAAGCGCCTTGCTGCAACCCTCGAGGGCGGTGAGCCGCTCGACCTGGATGTGGCCAACGCCGTTGCCCATGCCATGAAGGTCTGGGCCATCTCCAAGGGCGCGACGCACTACGCGCACTGGTTCCAGCCGCTTTCGGGCATTACTTCCGAGAAGCACGACAGCTTCCTGGAGCCCAACCACGACGGCACCGCCATTACCAAGTTTACGGGCAAGAACCTCATCCAGGGCGAGCCCGATGCCTCGAGCTTCCCCAACGGCGGCCTGCGTGCTACCTTCGAGGCCCGTGGCTACACCGCTTGGGACCCCACTAGCCCCGCCTTTATCAAGGACGATGTCCTGTGCATCCCCACGGCTTTCTGCTCCTACACGGGCGAGGCCCTGGACAAGAAGACCCCGCTGCTGCGTTCCATGACCGCGCTCTCGCGTGAGTCTAAGCGCGTTTTGGCGCTGTTCGGTAAGACCCCCAAGAAGGTCGTTCCTTCCGTGGGCGACGAGCAGGAGTACTTCCTGATCAAGAAGGACGCCTACCGCAAGCGCAAGGACCTGGTCATTACCGGCCGCACCCTCTTTGGTGCTGCTCCATGCAAGGGTCAGGAGCTCGAGGAGCACTACTTTGGCGCTATCCGCCCCACCGTCTCGGCCTACATGAAGGACTTGGACGATGAGCTGTGGGCGCTCGGCATTCCCGCCAAGACCAAGCACAACGAGGTCGCTCCCTGCCAGCATGAGCTCGCACCGGTCTATGGCGAGGTCAACGAGGCCATCGACCAGAATCTGGTCATGATGGAGAAGATGAAGCTCATCGCCTCCCGCCACGACTTGGTCTGCCTGCTGCACGAGAAGCCCTTTGAGGGCATCAATGGTTCGGGCAAGCACAACAACTGGTCGCTTGGCACCGAGTCCGAGAATCTGCTCGATCCGGGCGACACTCCGCTCGACAACCTGCAGTTCATCGTCTTCCTCACCGCGGTGATCGAGGCCGTCGATAACTATCAGGAGCTCCTGCGTGCCTCCGTTGCCTCGGCCGGTAACGACCATCGTCTGGGCGCCAACGAGGCTCCTCCGGCGATTATGTCCATCTTCCTGGGCGACCAGCTTACCGAGGTCGTCGAGAAGATCATCGATGGCAAGGCTTCCGTCCATGCCACGCGCGGCGTGCTCGACTTGGGCGCCGATACTCTGCCCAAGCTGATGCAGGACAACACCGACCGCAACCGCACCTCCCCGTTCGCCTTCACCGGCAACAAGTTCGAGTTCCGTGCCTGCGGCTCCGAGCAGAACGTCTCCGACTCCAACCTGGTGCTCGATGCCGCCGTGGCCAAGTCGCTCAAGTCCTTCGCCGACGCGCTTGAGGGTACGCCCGAGGATGAGTTCCAGGACGCCGCGCTCGAGTACTGCAAGAAGGTCCTGACCGACCACCAGCGCATCCTCTTCTCCGGCGATGGCTACTCCGACGAGTGGCCCGTCGAGGCCGAGAAGCGCGGCCTTGCCAACAACAAGACCACGGCCGACGCCCTGCCCGCCTTTGTTTCCGATAAGGCCATTGCGCTCTTTGAGGAGACGGGCGTCCTGACCAAGGCCGAGGCCCAGTGCCGCTACGATTGCAAGCTCGAGAAGTACAACAAGCTCATGAACATCGAGGCCACCACGATGGTTCGCGAGGCGCGTCGTACCTATCGCCCGGTCATTACTGCCTATGCCACCAAGGTCGCTAAGGGCCTTGAGACTATTCGTGCCGCCGGTGCCGAGGCCGCCATGCAGTGCGAGCAGAACACGCTCAACAAGCTCTGCAACGGTATCACCACCATCAACGACTCCATCAAGGCGCTCGACGCCGTGCATCAGAAGGCCGAAGCCCTCGATGGGCAGGAGCAGGCCAACGTGTACGCGCACGAGGTCGTTCCCGCTATGGATACGCTGCGCGCTGCCGTGGACGCCATGGAGGAGATCGTGGCCGCCGACTACTGGCCGGTCCCGACCTACGACGACATCCTGTTCTACGTGTAGAGCGTAACTGACATATCGTCACGGTATTGAGCCGGGGTCCGCATCATGCGGGCCCCGGTTTTTGTTTGCGAAGGACGCTTTGAAGCCCGTTTTGCCGCCGATATGCCTAGGTATAAAGGGTTGTGGGCAAAAAACGTCAAATATGAGTACTGTCACAAGTCCTGCAGCATTATTTATTTGCAAAATATGCAGTGTTACGCAACACATGTTCAAGTACTTAGCCGATAAACGTCTGCAATTCTTCCGCCGTAGGACGCCTGACGTCTAAATCGTCTTCTGAAGGCATGAAATTGCTGTTACTAAAATGGTAACAGTACTCATATTTGCTATTTTTTGCCCACGGTCCCTTGGATGACAGTGTGATTTAATGCCCTCGGGGTTCGAATCCCGGCGTATCGGTAGCAAAAAGCCCGTCACCGCGGGGGCAACGGGCTTCTCGATTTAAATGGTGCCCCCAGCGGGATGTCCGCGTGCGGCTGACGCCGCCCGCTTTCGCCGCGTCGCTTCGCTCCTTGCGTGCTGCGCTGGAAAACGCTTCGCGTTTCCTCAGCTCCGCACCCTGTCGGGTTCGAATCCCGGCGCATGGGTAGCAAAAAGCCCGCCACCGAATTGGTAACGGGCTTCTCAGATTTTGTGGTGCCCCCAGCGGGATTCGAACCCGCGATATCCACCTTGAAAGGGTGGCGTCCTTGGCCGCTAGACGATGGGGACAGCGGGAAAGAGTATAGCAGACTTTTTTGCCGGCGCGTATATCGTTGGCAAACTGGAAAACCACCACAAAGGTGCCTGTCCCCTTTGTGGTGGTGGGGGTGCTAGGGGAGAAGCTTCATGGCGGCGTCGTGGGCGGCGCGCTCGTAGATGTCGTCGAGGGGCTTGAGCGGCAGCAGGGCTGTGGCCTGCGCATCGCCGCGGCGCTCGAGGGCGTGGGCGATGAGCCAGTCGGCAAGCTCGGGGTTCTTGGACAGCGCCGGTCCGTGCAGGTACGTGCCGATGACGCCCTTGTAGATCAGACCCTCGAAGCCGTCGTCTCCGTTGTTGCCGGTGCCCGTGACGACGGACGTTCCAAGCGGCGTGGCATCTGCGTCGAGCAGAGTGCGGCCGCCGTGGTTCTCGAATCCCACAAAGGGCTCGGGCGCCAGGTCGGTCTTGACGGCGACGTTGCCGATCAGGCGGTCAGAACCGCGCACGGTTTCGGCGGCGATGATGCCCAAGCCTTCAATGCGATCTTCACCCATGTAGTATGAACGGCCGAGCAGCTGGTAGCTACCACAGATGGCAAGCAATGAGCCACCATCTTCAACATAGGCCGCAACCTTGTCTTTTTGAGCGAGCAGCTCGTGTGCCACAGCCAACTGATCGCGGTCGGAGCCGCCGCCCATCATGACGATATCGGCATCATGCAGATCGAGCGACTCGCCCATACGGACCTCGTCCACGCGCACGGGAATGCCGCGCCAGGCGCAGCGGCGCTCGAGAGCGATGACGTTGCCGCCGTCGCCGTAGAGGTTGAGGGCATCGGGGTACAGATAGACGATGCGCAGCGGGCGCGAAAGCTCGGTCGGCGCGACGCCGACGGGGACAGCGCTCCCATCGGCGCGTGTTACGGCGCAGGAGGCAACCGAGCTCGCATCGGTATCCTTAAGCCCGTCGAGCTCCTTGACCAGCGGCGGAAAGGCCGTGTAGTTGGCGACGGCGTAGAAAATGTCGCCAGCCTCCTCGTCTGCCACGGCGCCGATTGCCTGCTCGATATTCGAGATGATGGCGGCGTCGATGCCGGCGTACTTGAGGCGCACCTGCATGTCGTGCGCGCGCGTGCCGCCAGCAAAGGCGACAAGCCCCGTTGTGTCGGCGATGCGCTCAAAGTCGACGTCGTAAATCCACGATACATCGTGGCCGTCGGCATCGTTGTCGTTGAGGAAGAAAGCGCAGAGCCTGCCACCTGCTGTTTTAATGGACTGGATCTGGCGATCGAAGCCTACGGGATTCTTGGCCAGGTTGGCCTCGACGGTTCGGCCGGCGATATTCCAACGGCCCATGCGACCACCTGCTGGCACGTAGGCGTCGAGCGTGGGCTGCAGGTGAGCTGCGTCCACGCCCAGCTCGCGCGCCGCAAAGAAGGCGGCGGCAACGTTGTAGACCATATATAGGCCGTTGTAGCGCGTGGCGATGTGTACGGCAGCCGCGTCGGGCGCAGATCCAAAGACCAGGTCAAAGCCGTAGCCGTCGCAGCCGAGCTCCACGCCCGTCACGCGACGGACAAGCCCAGGGCGGGCCCAGCCGCACGAGGGGCAATGGTATGCGCCAAGCTGTCCGTACTGCACATAGTCGTACTCCAACGGTGCGTTGCACTGTGAGCAAAAACGTGAGTCGCTAATACGGTCGGACTCGGTGTTGGTGGCGCCGTCGATGCCAAAGGCGATGCTCGCGTTGGGAACGCGCGCGGCGATTGCGGCACACAGCGGGTCGTCTGCGTTGTAGATGAGCGTTGTTGCCGGCGAAAGCTCCAGCGCATGGGCGATGACCTCCTGGGTGTGATCGATCTCGCCATAGCGATCTAGCTGGTCGCGGAACAGGTTGAGCAGCACGAAGTACGTCGGCTTGAGCTTGGGCAGAACGCGTACGGTGTAAAGCTCATCGCACTCAAAAACGCCCACGCGCTTGCCACCGGCTCGCTTGAGGCCGCTGCGCGCCTCGAGCAGTGCGCCCACCACGCCCGGCTCCATGTTGTTGCCGGCGCGGTTGCATACCACGGTGGCGCCGCTGGCGGCAACGGCGTCGGCGATGAGGTTGGAGGTGGTGGTCTTGCCGTTGGTGCCGGTGATCACCACGCTGCGGTCGACAAGGGCAGCGAGGTCGCTCAGCAACTCGGGGTCGATCTTCATGGCGATGCGGCCGGGAAGCACGCCACCCTGGCGCTTAAGGACGGAGCGCAGCCCCCAGCGAGCGATATCGCTCGAGGTGCAGGCAAGAGATGAGCGGAGGTTCATGAAACCGTTCCTAACGTAAACGACATGGTCGGGTCGAGTGCGTCACTAAAAACCGTAGCGGCGCGCAAATTCCTGGGCAAGCTGCGACACGTCTTCGCAGGCATTGGCCCAGGGGGCAAAGTCGGGAGTGTCCGAGATAATACCGTCCGCTTCCCAAACGGCCTGGTGCGAAAGATCCCAGGGATCGTGTGGCTCGGGCCGGCAGGGAAGGTACGGTGTCTGGTACATGGGGTTCAGTAAGAAGAACGCACCGCCCTCGCAACGGTTGGCAAACTCACGCAGCGCGCGTGTCGCCGGGCGCATCTTGTTTGTTTTGAACAGCAGAATCGTGCGGGCGAGCAGATACCAAGGAGAGTTCTCGAGCGCGTCAGCCCCGATCTCTTCCTCGAGCTGGTGGGCCAGGGCAAAAAAGCCGTCCTGGTCTTCCAGGCGAGCGAGGGCGAGCAACACGGTGCCTGCGGCTCGGGTGGGGTAGCCTTCCGCCTTAAGAACACGGCGGGCGTAGTTGGCGGCAGCACGGTAGCGAGCGCTCGCCATGCACAGCTGCGAGATGGCCTCGAGTGTGTGAAGCCACCCGATAAGAGCCGGCTCGCTCACGGTGAGCTCTGCCGCCGTCACACCGTCCGTCAAAACCTTATTGGCCCAGTAGTGCGGGGCTTCCATGTCGAACCCGGGCACGCTTTGCTGCAGGTAATCGGTTGTGGTCGCCTCGAGCTTCATCAGGTCGCCCAGGCAGGCGTCAACGGGCGTGTCAGCCAGGATGATGGCGAGCAGCTGGGCATCGAGGACATACGCATCGACGCGGACAATCTTGAGCAGCTCATCGCGCATGTCGTCGAACAGACGATTGCGCGTCTGCTCGAATTCCTCGTCGCTGCCCATGTCCTCGATGCGATGGAGCTCGTCGAGCAGGTGGCGATGAACACCGGCATAGGACAGCAGCGCCTGGGCATGCTCGGACTGCGCATACTTTTGGGGATTCGCGCTAATGTCGTTATGGACAAGCTCGCGTGCTGCATCGGTGAGCTCGGGGTGCGACGCAAGGTAGGCGCGCTCCAGGTAGGCGGGGATGTAGACGCTCGGATCCATTAGAGGTCTCCTCCCTTAAACGGCAAGCCCTGCTCGGCCGCCCGCAGGATACGCTCGTCGATCTGGGAACGCACGAT
>CATZIG010000035.1 GCA_958419975.1 uncultured Collinsella sp. | reverse complement strand
CATGGTGAAGATTGTCGAGCCGTCGAGCTCGAAGACCTCCCCGCGCATGAGGCGGCGGATAGACGAAGTATCCGACAGGCGCTGCGTCAGCCCGCCGTGCCACGGCTCCATGGGGCGCTCCTCCCAGTGGTCGAAGCGCTCGTGGTTGCCGTCGACGAACAGTACCGTGTAGGGGCGCGACTCCAGCCAGGCGATGTCGGCGCATTCCTCGGCAGAGAAATCCCACGGAAAGCCAAAGTCGCCGGCGACGATGAGGTAGTCATTGCTGGTAAGGCTATCGCCAAGCTCCCAGTCGCGGAGCTTTTGCATGTCGAGCCCACCGTGGATGTCGCCCGTCACATAGACCGTCATCGAATCACCTCTTCCCTCTTGTACGCCGCCAGCTCGCGCTCGACCCGCCTGTCGCCGGTCTCGTTGACCCACCAGGGCCATTTCACCCGGCCGCACGGCTCGTCGACTCCGGCGAACCACTCCCTCAACTCGTCGAGGCTCACCGGGGAGTGCCCGTTGGCATCGCAACCGACGTCGTAGCGCAGAAGGCCCTGCTTGCGGTTGAACTCGTTGTACGCGCCGCCGCTGCTGTGGATGTGCCCGTGGAGGTGCCACGATCCATGGTTCATGCCCTGCCAGTCGGCCATGGGGTAATGGCTCAGGACGATCTTCTGCCCGTCGATCTTGAGCACGCAGATCGGCGGCTCCACGGTGAAGGCGCCCGCGACCGCCGGCTGGGTCCAGTCCTTGTCGTGGTTTCCCGGGACGAGGTGGATGCGCCTGCAGGCGATCTGCTTGCGCAGCCCGTAGGCGTCCTGGGCGGTCATCTTGAATGAGAAATCCCCCAGGATGTAGAGCTCGTCGTCCACGGCAACCTTGCCGTTGATGTTGTCGACGATGGCGTCGTTCATCTGCCAAATCGTCTCCCACGGGCGGTCGGTGAACTTCAGCACGTTCTCATGCCCGAAGTGGGTGTCGCTGGTGAACCAGATCATATTTATGTCTCCTTCTGTCGCTAAAAAACGCTCTCCTTCGATGTCAGGAGACGTATTTTGAGCGACATGAGGTGCATATCCCTCATGTTCCATGCTCCAATCTGCCGGATTTGCCCAACTAAAAGTTTACGCCCACGCGCGAACAGGATTTGATTTTTGAAATATGGACGAATTCCTCGTCAGGAGGGTAAAATGGTGCCGACGGCAGCCCAAGTTGTAGAGAGCTGGGCAGAGCCGTTGCTTAATGAAGTTGGGTCATCGTCTTAGCGACGGTGACCTTTCTTTTTGGGCTTCGTGCCCTGCTTGAGTGCCTTGGAAAGGCCGACAAGGGCCGTGAGGAGCGAGACCATAGCGGTCAGGAGCTTCACGAGCTCGGTGAAATCGGTCATGGGCATCACCTCCCATCAAATGGAGGGCTCTGCCCGGCACGAGGGCTGCCGACAGCAAGGACGATTCTATCAGAGCGGCTGACCCCCGCCGATCAATTCATACTCCTCATCCTCGCCGAATTGCGAGTATGGCAGAATCGGCACTGGATGGCAGCGCGCTAGGGCACCGACGATAGGCTTTCCAAAACTAGCGAGGCGCGTCGCCGCGATCGTAATCGCCTCGGTCGACCGCACGATCGACCTGCGGCGAGATGTCGCCGTTGCCACCATGGGCTCGTCCTGCGGCGCGAACGCGGTCATCGCCAGCATCGGGAACGGCGCCGGCGTAACGGTTGCGAATCTCCCTTGCGTAACCGCGCCGGGCAAGAAGCTCATCACGAACCGCCGGATCCTCGAGCAGATCTTCATCGCACTTCGGTGCGATGAACTTAGGAAAGAGATTGTAGGCGACGCCCTTGCTCGCCTTTGCCTGCTCGACCCACGCCGAATACGCCTTCTTAAGCCGTTGAATGTAAATCTCGCAACGCCTCTCATAAGGAAGGGCTCGCTCGGCCTCCAGCACGTTATTTTTGAAGGCCGCCTCAAGTTGCTTGACCGCAAACCTCCCGTCAAGACGAGTCAGGTTGAAAGTGCACTTCGGGTTGCCGGCCTCCTTGATATCGAGATCTGTCGCATAGACTCGATTGTTCTTGATGAAAATGTCTACGCCCCATGAGGCAAGTAACTTTTTAAACTGCTCCATATTCTTCGGATGACCTTCGTTGATTGCAAGATGGATCAACTCGCGCAGATTGTTTTTATAACTGTACTCTCCCCGCTCAACGATTTTCTTTTCAGTGTCGCGCGGCTGTCGGTCTCGAATCTTCGAGTTCTTCTTTCCCTTTTCGAGCTGAGCGAGATTCCAGGCCTCGTCCATTTCACGAACCCACGCAGCGCGTTCGTACTTTCCGCGACGCCCACCCGTCTCGCAACGCTTACCCGTCAAAAGATCCGTGCGGTTAATCGCCATATGGACCGCGTAACGTTTTCCCGCCTTATCGCTTTCCTCATGCAAGGCGACAATCACTTGTTGATGCGGGTAGTGTTTCGCAAGCCATTGCTCCGCGTAGGCCATACATGCATCGGGGGTCATCTTGCCTCCGTTGCAGCTGCACTCCTCGGGAAGAAACGCAAGAACCTGATGAAGCATCGTTATGTTCTTCGCGCCGGCACGCGCGGGCCTGTCGTGATGAAACATCTTCCGCGTCATAGCCATCTCGGAAAACCAGTACTTTCGATTCGCGAGGTTCCAGCCGCCGCGGGCCAAAGCGTGCTTGCCGTTAATGTACTCGCGCACATTCTTCGCGTAGCGCTCGGACGAAACACCTTTCTGCTTAACGACGGTCATCGAGCTCACCGCCATCGGTGAAATAGCGCTGTTCGAGCTCTTCGATGAAGAGAGTGACTTTACGGGCATTTTGGTAAACCTTTTCGAGTGTGCGGAAAACAGCTTTCTCGTTGTAGGCCGGAAGACCCTGTGCGTTCATAAAGTACATCAGCTGATTGAGATTCGTTCCCTCGCAATACAGCTCGCGATAGATTTTCGCGACCTGGCTCATATCGAAATCGATTTTCTCGATTTTCCCGGCAAGCATCACGCGGCGGGCATACGCACTGACGGTCGCACCGAGTGCATCCGCCTGTTTGCAGATTGCCTCGTGTTCGTCATCGCTGACTTTAACGTAAATGACCTTCGAACGCTTTTTGTCCGAATCACCTGAAACGGGTTGCAGCTTTTTACTGCGGCCACCGTCATCATTTTTAGAAATGACTAGATCATCGAGTGAATCACTCCGATGAATCAAGGCATAGCGAATGAGTTCGGCCTTCGTCATGCCTGCCTTGTCCGCCAAAGCGGAAAACGTTTCGTATTCTTCAGAAGTGAGTGTCGCCTTAACGGTGTGTGGACGCTTGCAACTCATCATGCCCCCAGGAAAGCAGAGCGAATCGGTGAGGCCACCGATTCAAAACCAATATGAGATTGCTTTCCTTTTTTTGGGAGCGACTGACGTCGCGCCGATTTTTGAAGTGACGCCGTCGCTTCCCTTAGAAATGAAGGCGTAACTTCATTTCTAACTTTATCGCCGTGGGAGGCGATAAACAAGATGTGTTGGCAGATAAAGGGGCCGAGTATGGCCCCATTTATCTAGCCCAACACCAATCTTGCAATCACCGGAACGGCGATTGGGCGGAGCGGAGCGTAGACACGAAATGAGAGGCCTCGTTTCGAGCGAAAGGCTTCGCGGTGTCGTAGTGTCAGCGGAGACCGTGAGCGGAAGCGAATTTTTAACGCGAAGGATGCTGAGTGTTAGAGATTCGCTGTAGCGAGAGCGGAGCGGTAATACGAATGCGAGGGATGCCGAGAATTTGAAGTCCCGCGCAGCGGACTCCGGGCGAGGGCTGGAGCAAGTTGATGGAAGACCTTACCGATTTGCGGAAGGTTTTGCCCGAAGAATCCGGCACCGCCGGATTCTTTTGGAACGGCCTCTCGTTTGATTGCTTTCCTATCGTTTGCTCCCAGACTGGGCGTCTAAAAAGGCGGCCGAACCGGCCGCCCACAAATAAATAAACATTTACCGAATGTAAGAGGAGAGGAACGATGCACATTACTCCCAGTGGCCGGCGACGTCGACAACCCAATGCTGCCCCGTAGCCTTCTGTTCATAATGTCCCTGGTCTTCAGAGGTGGTATACGAATCATTGATTGCAGAAGCTCCATTAGGGTGTTGTGCATCACCGTAGGTAGAGATAACATGATTGTCCATTTCGGCTGCTGAGTTAAACGTCGCATGGCATACAGAGCACATCCAACGTTCATGGCGCGTATACACTACATTCGGTACCCAGACCTGGCTGTAATCTGTCTCCCAGTGGCCCTGCTCGGCAACCCACTTCTTCTGGCTGCCGCCGTTGGAAGAGGAATTGTTGCTGCCGGAACTCTGCGAATTGCCGGAATTCTGCTTGGACTGGGAGGAATCGCCCTTGTTGTCCGACTTCGAGGAATCGGAAGACTTGTTATCCTCCTTCTTGGAGTCATCGGACTTCTGGTCCTTGTCGTCGGATTCTTTCTTCTCCTCGTTCTTGGTTCCAGAGGTTTGCGCCGCCTTTTCTTCGCTTGGCTTCTTTTTGTCTTTATTCTTTACCGCTGTGGCGGCCCTTTCCGTAGAGCCGCTTCCTTGCTTTGCAACGCTGGCACATCCAAGTTGAGGTGCCGAAAGGCACACCAGAAGCGCAACGATAATAGCCTTTGTTCTCACACCGATCTCCCTGTCCATGAAACCGGGCGTTGGACACTAGCCGATATCCAACGCCCGGCTCGCTTTTACATCTGCTCGCGGCGCTTCTTCCGGTCGAGGAAGACGCCGGCCGCCACGAGGACGGTACCGCCGATGGCGAACGTCTCGCCGATGAGTCCCGCGCGGTCGCCGGTCTGGGCGAGGCTGCAGGGCTGGGCGGTATCCGTGCCGGCGAGGTGCTTCGGGGTGTATGCCGCCTGCTGCTTTGCGGCCTGCTGCTTTGCGGCCTCCTCCGCATCCTGCCGTGCAATCTCATCGGAAAGCTTCTGCTCCGCCGCGATGCGGTCGGACTTCGCCTGCTCGTAGGCGGCGAGTGCCGCATCATAGCCGGACTGGAGCCCGTCCACCGCGGCCTGCTTCTCGTCCAGGATGGCCTTGGCGGGCGCGACCTTGGCACGTGCCTCGACTGCTGCGGCGAAAAGCGCGTTGAGGGCGTCATCCGCGTTCACATCATGGCCGGAAGCGATCGCCGCGCCGGCATCGATGGAGTTCAGCTTCGACAGCTTGGCGTCTGCCTGCGCCTTCGCCTGCTCGGCGGCGGAGACCAGGGACTCGGCGGCGGCGGTATCCGCCTTCGCGGCATCGAGGGCGGCCTTGGTGTCATTGACGGCCTTTGCTGCATCCTGCTCGCGCTGCTGTGCCTCTGCGAGCTTCGCGGCAAGACCGGTGAGGAGGTCGAGGTTCGACTGTGCGCCCTCGAGATCGGTCTGGGAACCGGTAAGCTTGTCGGCGGCAACGCCGGTGTCGGCCTTTGCGGCATCGACGGCACGCTGGGCATCCGCGAGGGCGCTTGCGGTGCCGTCCGCCTTTTGCTTGGCGGCGGCGAGGACAGTCGCCTTCTCGGCCTGATCGGCTGCCGCCGCGTCGTGGACGCTCTTTGCGGTATCGAGCGCCTTCTTGGCGTCGGCGACGTCCTGGAAGAACTTCGCGAGGTCGGCGTTCGCATCGTCCACGACCTGCTGCTTGGCAGCGGTGTCCGCCTTGGCGGAATCCAGCTTGGACTGTGCGGTCGTTACGGCTGCGTTGGCGGCATCGAAGGCGACCTGCTTCTGCTGGACGGTCAATTTTGCCGTATCGACTGCCGCGTTGGCGGCATCGAGGTCCGATTTCGCCGCATCAAGCTCGGCCTGGGCATCCGTGACGCCCTGCTGCTTGGCGGCGACATCAGCCTTTGCGGCATCGACGGCACGCTGGGCATCGGCGACGTCCTGCTTTGCGGCATCGACGTCTGCCTGTGCGGAATCCGCTGCGTCCTGCTTCTGCTGGACGGTTGCGGCGGCGCCGGCGGCTGCCTGCTGCTTGGATGCGAGATCGGCCTTGGCTACGTCGAGTGCGCTCTTGGCGTTCTTGAGGCCGTTGATATAGGAGGTCAGCTTCTGCTCATACTCGTCGACGGACATGGGGTTCATGTTCCAACCGGAGCCGGACCAGCCGGAGATCTCTGCGGTGTAGCACTGCGTCTGAAGCCCGGACATGGTGCCCTTGGTGCAGGTTGCCATTCCCATAACGGCGAGTTCGGGATTGATGATGTTCATGTAATGGCCGACGGTGCCGCTGCTGCCGTTCTCCCAGCGGCAGTTGTCTGCAATCCAATGGTTGATTGCGACGCCGTTCTTTGCATAGAAATCATAGGCATCCTTGCCGACAAGACCGGTGACTCCATAAAGGGCCTCCGTTGCCTTGTCGAAAAAGCCCTTCTCCTGCTCGATCCACTGCCCACTCGGATCGATTCCGTAATTCCATGCCAGGTTTTCGGCAAAATCATATTGACGGGCATGATCGAGCACGGTGTCGCTGTAGTTGGCATCCGCAATGGCACCGGCGATGAGCTTGTAGGTGACATGGAGCTCGGACAGGCCGACCGACTTGCGGTAGTCGTTGACGGACTTCATCCACCTGATCGCATTGAGCATATTGTCAAGAGACGTGGCGTCCTTGGAGTTGCCGACTTCGGTCTTTCCGGCATATTTGGCGTTCAGGATGATGTTGACTGCGTCTTCGGCACCCATGGCACGGAAGAAGCCGATGGCTCCCTGCTTGAGCTGCGCGTCGGCGGAATCAGTTTCGCCTGGGCCTCGTCGACCTTCTGCTGCGCGGCGGTCACGGCGGCGTCTGCGGTATCCTTTGCGGCCTTGGCGTTCGCAAGCTCTACGTCGGCGGCCGCCTTGGCGGCCTCGGCGTCCTTGACAGCCTGCTTCGCGGCGTCCAGCTTGGCGACGGCGTCGGCATTCGCCTGCTTGGCCGCATCGAGGCCGGCTTTCGCGGCATCGAGGGCGGACTGGGCGGCGTTCACGCCGGATTCGGCATCCGTGACGCCCTGCTGCTTTACGGAGAGGGCCGCCTGGGCATCATTCAGCTCGGTCTGTGCCGTTGCTGCGGCGGACTGTGCCTGCTCGAGCTCGGTCTCGCACTGGGACTGTGCCTCTCGTGCGGCGGCGAGGGTTGCCTCCGCGTCCGCGACCTTCTGCTTCGCGGCATCGTACTCCGGACCGCTGGCGCCTGCCTCCGCTGCGGCGAGGTCGGCTTTCGCCTTCTCGTAGGCGGCGCTGGCGGCTGCGGCATTCGCATCCGCCTCGTCCTTGTTCTGCTGGGCTGCGGCGAGGACGGCATCGGCGGAATCCTTTGCAGACTGGGCCGCAACCAGCTTGGACTGGGCATCGGCAAGCGTCGCGTTGGCGTTGTCCAGTTCGGCCTGTGCCCTGTCCACGTCAGCCTGGGCGTCGCGCACGGCCTGCTCGGCGGCACTGATTGCCTCCGGGGTGGCGCCTACGGCATCTGCCTTGGCTTTATCGAGGGCGTCCTTGGCATCCTGGGCCGCCTTGAGGGCGGACTGGTACGCTTCGTCCTTCTCGGATGCATCCGCCTTGGCGTCTGCGAGACCCGCCTTCGCCTGCTCGAGGTCCTTGCCGGCGGCATCGGCGGCGTCCTTGCCCTCCGCGACCTGACGGGCGTACTCGTCCATCGCCGCTCGGTCGGCTGCCGTACCGGCGCTGACTGCAGAATCGTAGGATGCCTTGGCCTGGTCGCGGGCGGAAGCCGCCTCGTTGTAGGGGCCGGCGGCCTCATCGTAGGATGCCTTGGCGGCGTCCTCCTTCGCCTTCGCCTCGTCGACTGCCTTCTGCAGGTCCGCGATGGTCTGTGCGGCGGATTTCGCACCGGTACCGGATGCCGCGCCGGCATGGGCGGCGATCGGCGACATCACGGCGGGGTGCTGCGTGGTCCCGTCACCGGTCTGGGCGAATGCCGCGAACGGTGAGATGAGGCTCGATCCGGTCATGGCGGCCATGGTCGCCGCGGTGACGGTCAGACGCGCGATCCCCTTCGGGGCGTGAATCTTTTTGCTTGGCAGTGCGGCGAAGTGATCGCCACCGGCAGCGAAATGCTTTCCCTGGGTCATTGTGCTGTTCCATTCCTTTTCCGTGCCCTATCCGACTGGGCATCAGAGTGCTGTCCAATAGAGATAATTATGCGCCTTAACTGGGATTGTTGTATATAGTCCGTTGGCTTTTATACAACAATCCATGACTCTTTTTGTCATGGATATCTCGCCGCTACAACGATCCTTTGGTCTACGCTGCAAAGAATTAAGATCAAAGTCTGGTTACTCTCAAGTACAATTTGCGAATCGCATCGGCATGGACAGGTCTTACTACGCCTCGATAGAGGTCGGACGAAGAAATGTCAGTCTTTCTAACCTCTGTAAAATTGCTAACGGATTCGACATGACAATCGCTGCACTCATGACTGGTGTGACTGAGAAAACGGATTAGTCCATCAATCAATCAGCGAACGCAGTGAGCGAATCAATCGACGGCACAGCCGGCGGCAAGGACACGGTACGTGGCCGCGCAGCGAGCTTCGCGAGCGAAGAGGACGGCATCGCCGTCCCTATATCTTTATAGTATATTTCTCTATTAATTGGTTTCACCAAAATGGGTACAGCGCAAGCTTCTGAACAGGCATTTTTATCAAAAACTCAAAGCAGCCGAATCATCAAAATGGTGAAATTTTTTACCCAAATTGAGGAAGCGCTTCACCAAAATGGAACCGGCTAACGGCTGTTGAAAACTTTTTATCCCCAAAATGGTGATTTCCTGTTTTCAGTGGAAAACTCGGTAAGTTAAATTATTTACTTACCAGATTTACAAACAAAAGCAGTTCTTAGCCCTAAAACCAGAACAGGTCAGAAGCAAAATTAACTCCTGACCTGCGATTTTTCTGGTGCCCCCGGGCGGATTCGAACCGTCGACACCCGCTTTAGGAGAGCGGTGCTCTATCCCCTGAGCTACGGAGGCATGTTGTACTAGTGTAGCAGATTTACTGCATCGCAATACGTCGCATGACTAGACTTCGAAGTTGCGGTGGAATAGTTCCTGTCTGAAGCATCTAAAGCCGTATTTAGGAACTATTTCACCGCAACTTATGAGGAGCTAGTTACCTTTGTGGAAGAGGTTTTTGATAACGGAGGGGATGCTCTTGGCACCCTTGGCCGTCACATCGATAAAGTCGGGCGAACGCACGAGCTTGTCCTCGTCGACGTACTTGCGGACCGCACGAAGCGTCTCTTTGTCGTCGCGCGTCGAAAACGTAAAGTGACCGTTGTCCTTGGTGAAGATGGCAAAACGCGTGATCTTCTTGGTACCGCGTAATACCTCGGCGGCAATATAGTCGACCTCGTCCCACGGGATTTGAATATAATCCTCGGGATTGCGCTCGTTATAGTACTCAAACGCCTTATTGCCCACCATTACGTTACCGTGACTGGTAAGCCCCATCAGGCAGGTTGCCGGCGTTGCCAGATCGACCGTGTTGTTCTGAGATTGCGCCATGCGCGCCTCGCCCTCCAAATAAAACAATCGGACCGCATCCAGTGTACCCACCGGGTGCGGTCCGTTTCAATGGCTCAAAAGCCCTTGCCTAGTAACTCTCGGTCTTAAGCCGAAGCGTGCTTACATGAAGCCGCAGACGCGACCGATGATGCCGACGGCGAAGAGAGCCAGGATGATGACGATCGGGCTGACCTTCTTCTTGAGGAGCTTGCAGACCAGCAGGGTCAAGCACACGGCGGCAAGGCCGGGGATGAGCTGATCGAGGTTGGCCTGAAGCGTGGTGACCTTCACCTGATCAAGGGCGTTAGCACCGATGGAGTTATACATCGTCAGTGCTTCCTTGACACCCTCAGAACCGGAGGGCAGGTTAGCCCAGTCGATAAAGGCGCCAGCAGACTGCGTGACCTTGGAGACGACCGGGGTGAAGGAGATGGACACCCAGCGCTCGACCAGGGCGCCGATGATGAACATACCCAGGATGGAAGCACCCTCGGTGACCTTGCCCATCAGACCGCCGGAGAGGTCCTTGGCGATGGAGGAGCCGACCTTGTAGCCAAACTCCTGCGTGTACCACAGGAAGGCGTAACGGATGATGTTCCACGCGAAGAAGAACAGCAGCGGACCGGCGATGCTGCCGGACAGGGCCAGGGAAGCGCCCAGAGCGCCCAGAATCGGGCGAAGGGTGAACCAGAAGGCGGGGTCGCCGACGCCGGCGAGCGGGCCCATCATACCGACCTTGACGCCCTGAATGGCGACGTCGTCAATCGGAGCACCGTTGGCGCGCTCCTCCTCGAGAGCGAGGGTAACGCCAATGACGGGGGCGGAAACATAGGGGTGGGTGTTATAGAACTCCAGGTGGCGCTTAAGAGCGGCGATCTGGTCATCCTTGCTGGTGTAGAGCTTCTTGATCGCAGGGATCATTGCGAAGCACCAGCCGCCGTTCTGCATACGCTCGTAGTTCCACGAGCCCTGAAGGAACTGATGACGGAAGCAAACCTTCTTGCGGTCAGCCTTGGTGAGCTGAATCTTGTTCTCTGCCATATGTATCACTCCCCTCCTACTCGTAATCGTTCAGAATGTCGCCGAGCGGGTCACCGGAGCCACTGCCCATGCCGCCACCCTGCTTGGCCAGATCCTTAAGGCCAAGGTAGATGAGGGCAAGGGAGATGCCGATGAGGCCAAGGGCGATCAGCGTGAGCTGAGGGATGGCAGCAAGGACAAAGCCGAGGATGAAGAACGGCCAGGTCTCCTTGGTGGCCATCATGTTGATGACCATGGCGTAACCGACGGAAGCGACCATGCCGCCGCCGACAGCCATGCCGCCGGACAGCCAGTCGGGCATAGCGTTAAGCGCGTTGGTAACTGCCTCGGCCGGGATGATGCACAGAAGCACTGCCGGAATGGCGATACGAAGGCCCTGCATAAGGATGGCAATGTACTGCCAGCGCTCGATGCCGGCGAAGTCGCCCTTCTCGGCGCAACCGTCCATGGCGTGAGCGATAGCGGTAGCCAGGGTACGGCAGATCATGGTCAGGAACAGACCAGCGACCGACAGCGGGACAGCGACGGCGATAGCGGCGGTAACGGCCTTCGACGGATCGGTAGCGCCGCCGTTGAGGGCGAGCACCATGATGATCGAAGAGGCGACCGAGGCCAGAGCGGCGTCAGGCGCGACGGCGGCGCCGACGTTAGCCCAGCCAAGGGCCATCATCTGAAGCGAACCGCCCAGGAGGATGCCCTCCTGAAGGTGACCGGTTACGAGACCGATAAGCGTGCATGCCACGAGCGGCTGATGGAACTGGAACTCATCCAGAACGCCTTCCATACCGGCAAGCAACGCGACAATCGCAACAAGCAGAATAGTGATTGCAGACATGTATCGGACCCTCCTTTACTATGCTTGAGCGGCCAGTTCGGCCTTAGCTTTCTTCAACATGGCGTCGAGATCCTCGGAGGAATCCGAAGGAACCTTGCGGACCTCGAACTTGACGCCCTTGGCCTTGAGGGCCTCGAGAGTCTTGACATCGTCATCGCCCATAGCGACGGCGTTGGTGACGACGACCTTGCCCTTGGAGTGAGCCATGGAACCGATGTTGACTTCCTTGATGTCGACGCCGGCCTCGATGGCCTTGAGCAGATCCTGCGGGTTCTCGAAGAGCAGCATGGCCTTGGTGTCACCAAAGCGCGTGTCCTTGACGACCTCGGCCATCTTCTTGATGGGAACGACGTTGGCATGGACTCCCGGAGGGGCAGCCTGCTCGATCATGGTCTTGCGGAGCTCGTCGTGAGCAACGCCGTCGGAAACCACGATGATGCGGTTGGGGTTGATCTGCTTGGTCCACGTGGTGGCCACCTGACCATGCAGCAGACGGGTGTCGATACGGACGTGGGCAATCTTGATGTGCCCGTCGCCGATGACCGTTCCCGGAGGAATGGCGCCTGCAGGAGCAGCGGCGGCCGTAGCCGGCTTCTTCTCCTCGGGCTCCAGAGACTCGGGCTTGACGCGCACGCCAGCCTTAGCCTCAGTCACGAGATGTTTTGCGATCGCATGTGCAGTGTTCTTTGCGTCAAAGCGCTGCGAATATGCCTCGATGAGCATAGGCAGGTTGACACCGGTGACGATAGCCCAGGAATCGTGGCCCTCGATGAGCCCGCTGATCTGGTTGAACGGCGTGCCGCCCCACAGATCAACGAGGAAGAGCACCTGCTCCTGGTCCTCGAAGGAAGCGATTGCTTCCTCGACCTTGGCACGGAAGTCGTCGGGGCCCATGCTCGGCTCGAGCGAGACCACGGCTACAGACGGCTGATCGCCAAAGACCATCGAGCCCGTCTGCTTGATTCCAGCAGCCAAGTCCCCGTGGCTAGCAAGAACAATACTTACCATCACATAACCTCCTTTTTGTCTACGTATTTCCTACACGACATTAAGGAAGTATACCTGTTTGGTTTGTGGAATTATAGCTAAATTCGCAAAAGGTTGGTTTATTTGTTTAAACGTCTAGGTTTGTTACAAGTTGATTACTTTACTGCTTTTTGACTCATTACACGCCAAGGCGTCGCACATCAAGCCATGCATTTTACAGATACAAACAGGCTGTTCATTAATATCGATTTTGGCAAGCGCGAATGCGCTTGTACTGCCTCTACTTTGTTCAAACAGGTATGACTTGACTATTTGCGCGACTTATGATCTACGAAACCACTCAAAAAAGTTGCGGTGGAATAGTTCTTGTTTAAGAGCCAGAAGGCTGGATTTAGGAACTATTTCACCGCAACTTATAGGGGATCCTAGACGA
>CATZIG010000034.1 GCA_958419975.1 uncultured Collinsella sp. | reverse complement strand
GAGAGAACGCTCCCGCAAACTGCCTCTTGACAACTTATAGGAGCGTCGGTTTTGTTTTCGCACTTTTCAGCATGGTCTGGGCTCTCCGCGTTAACGTAGTAGATGGGCCCCTTTTGTGGCAAGGGGCCGACCTGCGGCTCAGGGTAGCCAAAAAAGCCACGTCCCAAAAAGACTGTTGGAAGTTGCGGTGGAATAGTTCCTGTTTTTGCTGCTGAAGGCTTTGAACAGGAACTATTCCACCGCAACTTATGAGGGGGCGGGGGATGCGATAGTATTGCATGGTGGTATTCGATTAACCGAGGCTTCATCCGAGGGCTATATGGAACAACACCAGCATTATCAGAGCCTGCAAGACCAGGCATACAACGCATTGCGCTCTAAGATCATCTATGCCGAGCTCAAGCCCGGCACGCGCCTTTCGGCGATTGGTCTGGAAAAGGAGACGGGAATCGGGCGCACGCCCATTCGCGAATCCTTTGTGCGCCTGCGTGAGCAGGAGCTGGTGGAAACGCGTCCCAAAAGCGGCACCTACGTCTCTAAAATCAGCATGGAACGCGCCGAAAACGCCTGCTTTTTGCGCGAGAAGCTCGAGAGAAGCGTGCTTATTAAATGCTGTTCGGCCGCCTCGCCCGAGCAAAAGCAGCGGATTGAGCAGATCCTTGCCGAGTCCGAGTCGCTCGACCATAGCGAAACGCGTCGTTTCTTTGACCTGGACAACCTGTTCCATGAGACGTGTTTTGAGATTGCCGGTCGTCACATGTTGTGGGATTGGATGAAGAGCATCAACACGCATTTTGAGCGATACAACTGGTTGCGTATGGTGTCGCAGGATCTGGATTGGGAGCCGATTCGTCGGCAGCATCGCCGGATTCTCGAGGCCATTAAGGGGGGCGATACCGACACGGCGAGCTATCTGGCAGAGACGCACCTGCACCTGATGCCCGAAGAGCAAGGTCCGGTTATCGCCTTGCATCCCGACTATTTTGAGCTGTCCAAAGACTCGGCCATCTAACTCGTCCCCTTCATTAGTTGCGGTGAAATAGGGATTGTTTTGCGGCTCTGATGGTGTAAACAGTCCGTATCTCACCGCAACTGCCGGGGTACTATCGGGGCACAAAAAAGCTGCGGCGTCGCTTGGAGGAAAAGACCGGAAGCAAGGGTCCATTCCTCCAGACGGCGCCGCAGCTGTTTTGGTGGCTCGGTTTTTGTCGATGTGGCCCAACTGGGCGCGGTTGCCAGCCGAGTAGGCAAAGCGGCTCGGGGGCGTGTCGCTTCCGTCACGTTCTATCAGCATACAAGACGGTTTTGGTTCTTGTTCGTGACGGAAACGGCGCGCTTCCGAGCCGCTTTAAAAGAAAGGGGGCGAGGTCTAGGGCACGCCCCCTTTCACGATAGAGAGCTAAACCTAGCCGCGGACCTTCTTGACGACGTCCATGGCCTCGCGGGCAATCTGCTCGACCTTGGAGAAGTCGCCGTCGGCAAACAGGGCCGGCTTGACCATCCAGGTGCCACCGCAGGCGATGATGGCGGAGGAGCTCAGGTACTCCTCGACGTTGGCAGTGCTCACGCCGCCGGTAGGCATAAAGCGGTGACCGACAAACGGAGCGGCGAGGGCCTTGATGGTGTTCAGGCCGCCATACTGGGACGCGGGGAAGAACTTGGTGACCTTGAGGCCCAGGTTCTCGGCTGCGGTGACCTCGGAGGGGGTTACGGTGCCGGGAAGGACAGGCAGGTCGATGTCGATGCAGTGCTTCACAACGTCCTCGTTGTAACCCGGGGAGACGATGAACTTGGCACCGGCTGCGCGGGCCTGCTCAACCTGCTCGACGGTCAGGACAGTGCCGGCGCCAACGCACATCTCGGGCTCGGCCTCGGCCATAGCGGCGATGCACTCGGCGGCGCAGGCGGTGCGGAAGGTGACCTCGGCGGACTTCATGCCAGCTGCCATAAGGGCGTGGGCGAGCGGAGCGGCGTCCTCGACCTTGTCGAGCACGACGACCGGCACGATGCCCAGGGACTCAAGCGTGGTGTAGAACTGATCGAACATAATGTTCCTTTCGATGTATGGCGCGCATGGGCGCGTGATTGCCAAATATGCTGGTCAGGAGCCGATTTTGGATTGGTTATCGGAGGCACTGCTTGGGGTTCAAGCAATTCCAAAACCAGCTGCTCGACCAGTCATGTAGGGAATGCCAGGCAAAACCGGAATGGGACTGGTGGTTTTGCCCGACCGGAGGAATCGGGGAGCGGGCCGCAGGGGTATGGGATTGGAAAGCTGCGGCCCGCGGAATGGAGACGGACTAGCGTGCGACGCGAGTGCCACCGTCGGCGGCTGATGCCACGGCTGCGATCTCGTCTGCGGTCACCAAGTTGGAATCGCCCTTGATGGTGAGCTTGAGGATCGAGGCCGCGATGGCGTAGTTGACGGCAGCCTGCGGGTCAAAGTCGTTGATGAGGGCATGGACGAGGCCGGCGTTGAAAGCGTCGCCGGCGGCAACGCCCTCGAGCACGTGTACATCGTGAGCAGGGGAGAACCAGTGCTCGCCGCTCTCGGCGTCAAAGAGCATGCCCATCCAGATGGAGCGCTCGACGCAGGAGATGTTGCGGACGACCGAGGCGACCTTCTTGCAGCCGTACTCGGCGCAGATCTGACGGGCCATCTCGACGTAGGTGTCACGCTCCTCGATGCCGTGGGCAAGGGAGCCGGAGACGCAAGTCATACCGAGGCCGGCAGGCGCGTCCTCGTCGTTGGCGATGCAGATGTCGACGAGCGGCAGGAGTTCCTTCATGGTGGCCTGAGACTTCTCGGGCGACCACATTTTGCCGCGATAGTTGACGTCGCACACGGTGGTGATGCCCTTGGCGCGGCAGGCGGTGAGCGCATCCTTGCAGGCGGCGGCCATCTCATCGGAGACGGCGGGGGTCACGCCGGAGAAATAGAAGACATCGATGCCCTTGAGGATCTCGTCCCAGTCAAAGACGTCGCGCTTGGCCATGTTGATGGCAGAGTACTTGCGGTCGTAGACGCAACCGTTGCCGCGCTGCGAGGCACCGACCTCAAACACATAGGAGCCAAGGCGGTCGCCCTGACGCACGACGCGCGTGGTGTCGACGTCGTAGGCCTTCAGCGAACGCAGGGCGCACTCGCCCAGACGGTTGGCCGGGACAACGGAGACGTAAGCGGCCTTGTCGCCCTGGTAGGCCAGGGAAAGCGCAGTGTTGGCCTCGGCGCCGCCGTAGCGGACGTCAAACTCGGTTGCCTGCTCAATACGCAGGTGGTCTTTGGGTGAGAGTCTCATCATGATCTCGCCGAAGGTAAGAACCGTTTTACCCATGGTCGCGCAGCTCCTTTTACTCGTGCGTACACCTTTGATATGGCGTTGGCACGCAGGTGCCAAGACGGTAGGGTGCGTCTTTGCACCTCCGTGCCAACGCTTGCCGAAATCGGTTTACGAAATCGGTTTCGTTTCGAGTTGTAGTATACTCACCTACAGCGTTTTGCAAGTGAGATTTTTAAAAAAATGCCTAAAATGGCTCAGACTGCCGACATTGGGAAACGGGGTGCGCTATGGCGCAGATGAGAATCAAGGACATTGCCGTCGAGGCGGGCGTGAGTCCGGCCACGGTCTCGCGCTATCTCAATAACCGCCCCGGGCAGATGACCGAGGAAACCCGCGCTCGCATCGCGGCGGTTATCGAGCGCACCGGCTATCGCCCACGTGCCGCCGCGCGCAATCTGCGCAGCTCGCGTACGAACCTCATCGGTGTGATTCTGGCTGACATCGCCAACCCGTTCTCGAGCGCCATGCTCGAGGGCCTTTCCGCCAGCGCCGCGGCGCGCGGCTGCTCGCTCATGACGGCCATTAGCGGCAACGACCCCGCTAAGGAAGCGGAGTCGCTCACCAGACTTATCGATGCCGGCGTGGACGGCCTGGTCGTCAACACCTGCGGAGGCAATGACGAGGCGATCGCCGCGGCAGCGGGACGTCTGCCCGTCGTACTGCTCGACCGCGACGTTGCCGACGGCGGTATTGACCTGGTGACATCTAACAACCGTGAGCTGGTCGCCGGCTTGGTAGACGCCTTGGCAGCTGCGGGCAGCGAGCGTCTGTGCCTGCTCACCGAGGCAAGCGACGATAGCCCCGTGCGTCGAGAGCGCGCCGAGGCCTTTGCCGACGAGCTTTCGCGCCGCGGCCTTGCGGGCGAGGTCGTCACCCTGGCCGACGGTGGCGCCACGGGCGTTGGCCGTTTGGACAAGACCATCCGCGACTACGCGGGCAAAAGGCTCGGCCTTATCGCCGTCAACGGCCTGGTTTTCCTGCGTCTGACCGAGGCGCTGGCGCAGCTTGGTCCCTCGCTGCCGGCGGGGCTCAAGATCGCGACGTTTGACGACTACCCCTGGAACCATGTGCTCTTTGGCGGCGTCACCACGGCCGCGCAGGACACCCTCACCATTGCCGAGCGCGTAGTCGAGCGCCTTTCCGAGCGCATCGACGTCGTTACCACCACCGTGGGCGAGGCCGCAAAGCTGGCGCCCAAACGCATTGAGATCCCCGGCCACATCGAACACCGCGCATCGACCTCGCGCTAGCCTGTGTGATAATATATAGACAATGTCATACAGGAGGTATCCATGGCTGCGTCTGTGCTGAGTGTGCGAGTGGACTCGTCAATTAAAGACTCATTTGCCGAACTGTGCGAAGAGCTTGGCATGACTTCGTCTGTTGCGGTCAATATGTTTATGAGGCAGATGCTGCGCGAGCGCTCTCTGCCGTTTGTTCCTTCACTTGGTAAAAGCTCTGCGAGCGAAAGCGCCGCGACGGGCATTTTGGATACTGCCCAGATTGAGTCCGCCGTCCGCGAGGCGGCCTGCTCGATTCCCGCCATCAAAACCGTGATTCTTTTTGGTTCGTATGCCCGGGGCGAGGCACATGTCGATAGCGATATTGACTTGCGTCTCGAAGTCGATCGCGAGCAGGGCTTTGGTCTTTTCGCGTTGTCGGCGTTTGGTGAGGCGGTGCGCAAAGAAACCGGGAGGCAGGTTGATCTCGTCTCTAGTGATCATCTTGATGACGATCTTGCCGCGGTAATCGAGCGCGAAGGAGTGATCCTTTATGATCGCGCGTAAGTCAGACAGCCTTCGCGCCCAAGAGGTTTTGGATGCCATTTCTGAAACGAACGAGCGCATCAAGGTTTTTGATATCACCGAGGACCAGTTTCTGCATGCGAATGACGTGCGGACGAGGGCGTTGGCGGACTCCCTTTTGATGTGTGCGCTTAGGGTAACGGAAGAAGCGGGCAAATTGTCGGAACGCTCGCAGCGGCTTCATCCCGAAATCGAATGGCGTGGAATTATCGGCATGAGAAATTATCTTGCGCATGATTACGGCAATGTCGACCGCTCGGTTGTTTGGGATGCAGTGACGATGGAGTTCCCTACGCTGGAACGAGCCTGTAGACAAATTGTCTCCGAATCTGAACGCTAGCCGCTCGTTCGTAACGGCCAGTTCGCACACGTTTTTTGAGCGCTTGATACGCTTTAACCCTGCGGAAACATTTTTCTGCGATAGTATCTGCGATATAGACCAGTCGAAACCCGCCCGAAAGAAAGGGGAGCGACATGAACCAGCAGAACATCGATTACGTACTCCGCTCCGTAGAGCAGCGTGACATCCGCTTTGTGCGTCTGTGGTTTGTCGACATTCTCGGCCGCCTCAAGAACTTTGCCATTAGCCCCGAGGACCTCGAGGTCGCTTTTGAGGAGGGTATTGGCTTTGACGGCTCCGCCATCGAGGGCTTTGCCACGCCCGAGGAAGCCGACATGCTCGCATTCCCCGATGCTTCGACCTTCCAGATTCTGCCGTGGCGCCCGAGCCACAACGGCGTCGCTCGCGTGTTCTGCGACGTGTGCACTCCCGATCGCAAGCCGTTTGCCGGCGACCCGCGCGATGCCCTGCGCCGCATGTTCCGCAAGGCCGAGAAGGCTGGCTACCTGCTCAACGTGGGTGCCGAGCTGGAGTATTACTACTTCCCCGACGAGCACACGCCCGAGCCGCTCGACAACGTGGGCTACTTCGATCTTTCGGTGAGCGATGCCGCTCGCGACCTGCGCCGCAACACGGTCCTCACGCTCGAGAAGATGTCCGTGCCCGTGGAGTACACCTTCCACGCCGCCGGCCGCTCGCAGCACGGCATGAGCCTGCGCCACGCCGAGGCCCTGAGCATGTCCGACGCCATCACCACGGCCAAACTCATCATTAAGCAGCAGGCTTACGAGAGCGGGTGCCACGCCTCCTTTATGCCCAAGCCGTTGGCGGGCGAGGACGGCAGCGCTATGTTCCTGTGCCAGTCGCTATTCGACCACGACGGCAACAACGTCTTTTGGGGCGAGGACGACGAGAAGTACCACCTCTCCGATATCGCCAAGCACTACATGGCCGGCATCCTGGCGCACGCGCGCGAGATCAGCGCTATCACTAACCCCACGGTCAACTCGTACAAGCGCATCACCACGGGTGGCGACTCCGTGCCGCAGTACGCCACGTGGGGCCTGCGCAACCGCGCAAGCATGGTCCGCATCCCGGTCTACAAGCCCGGCAAGCAGCTGTCCACGCGCATCGAGCTTCGTAGCCCCGACCCCATGGCCAACCCGTACCTGGTCAACGCCGTCACGCTGGCGGCCGGTCTCGACGGCATCGAACGCAAGCTGGAGCTCCCGCCCGAGGCCACGGCCGAGACGCTCAAGCTCACCGACCGTCAGATGGTCGAGGCCGGCTACACGCCGCTGCCGCGTTCGCTCAAAGAGGCGCTCGACGTGTTTGAGGACTCGCAGTTTATGAAGGATGCCCTCGGCGAGCACATCCACAGCTTCTTCCTCAAAAAGAAGCGCGACGAGTGGCATAAGTTTGAGTCTACGATCACCGAGTGGGAGATCAAGCACTACCTGGCGAACTCCTAATCGCGCTGGCTTGTTCCAGTACGATTGAGCTCATTTCCTTGGAGGCCGATATGTCCGAAAAGAGTGCCCTGTTCATGGCGCGCACGACGCGCTTCCACGAGTTTGCCCGCAGCTTGACGACCACCCTGGGTGTCGAGGTGAGCCTGGCTACCCCCGATTCGCCGACTGCGGCGCACGACTTTGACCTGCTGATCCTCGATTCCGACGGCATCCGCAGCGACCGCATCGATCAGATTGCCAAGTGGCTTGACGATCGCGGCGGCGTCCCCATGTTGGTGATCGTCGACGACGAGGCGCTCGGCACCCTGCGCCTGCCCAATCACGCGCATGCCGACTTTGTGTGCCCCACGGCGACGCCCAACGAGCTCAAGGCTCGCGCGCAGCGCTTGATGGGCGAGGAGGAGATCGTCACCGCCGACGATGTGCTCAACATCGATAACCTCGAGATTAACCTGGCAACCTACCAGGTGACGCTCGATAACGAGCCCATCGACCTGACGCTGATGGAGTACTCGCTGCTGAGCTTTTTGGCGACGCATCCCAACCGTGCCTACAGCCGCGAGGTACTGCTGCACCGCGTGTGGGGCTTTGAGTACTGCGGCGGCACGCGCACCGTCGACGTGCACATCCGACGCATCCGCTCCAAGGTGGGCCCGCAGATTGCGGCGCACATCACCACCGTCCGCGGCGTGGGCTATCTGTTTAAGGACTAGATTTCCACCACAAAGGGGACAGGCACCTTTGAGGTGGTTTTGACGCAGGTGCGGGTTCCTCTCGAATCTGCAGCAGAACTTAAGCCTTCCTAAAAGATTGCGTTCTCATACACTTGCGCCCGCATATTGGGGTACAACTCAACGTGAACAATGATGGCCCGCCACATGTTTGGCGGGCCTTTGGTTATTTGACGAAAGGATCGCAGCCATGAGCGAGTACGATTCCCAGCGTCCCCAGGATGCGGGCAACGCCGGCGAGACCCAGCAGCAGCCGCGTGTGCAGGTGGAGTCGACGCCTGCCGGCAGTAACATTCCCTACGTGCAGGCCTACGACACGCAGACCGGCAAGCCGCTGGGTGGCCAACAGGTCGTGAACAAGCACACGGTGGTCAAGACCAAGACCAAAAAGCTGCCGATCTTTATTACGGCACTCGCCGGCTGTGCCTGCGGCGCCCTGCTGGTCATCGCGCTCATTATGAGCGGCACGCTCGATATCGGCGGCGGCAGGAACGCCGTGACGGCGGGTGCTTCGGGTTCGTCGACGCAAAAGATCACGATCGACTCCGAGGACACCACGCTGGCCGAGGCCGTTTCCGCCAAGGCCCTGCCCTCCGTGGTCTCCATCACCGCCACTTCGAGCGGTAGTCAGAATGGCTCGCTTTCGCAGTCTGCTGATGAGTCGGATAGCTCGGGCAGCGTCGGTTCGGGCGTGGTGCTCGATACCGAGGGCCACATCCTCACCAACAACCACGTGGTCGATGGCTACGACCAGTACGTGGTGACCATGGACGACGGCACCACCTATGAGGCCGAGTTCGTGGGCAACGATGCCTCGAGCGACCTGGCCGTTATCAAGCTCAAGGATGCTGATGCCTCCAAGCTCACCCCGATCGAGATCGGTGACTCCTCCAAGCTCAACGTGGGCGAGTGGGTCATGGCAATCGGCTCGCCGTTCGGCAACGAGCAGTCTGTCTCCACGGGCATCGTCTCGGCGCTCTATCGCTCCACGGCCATGAGCTCTACCAGCGGCAACACTATCTACGCCAACATGATCCAGACCGATGCCGCCATCAACCCGGGCAACTCCGGCGGCGCGCTCGTCAATGACAACGGCGAGCTCGTGGGCATCAACTCGCTCATCGAGAGCTATTCGGGCTCCAGCTCGGGCGTGGGCTTTGCTATTCCCGTTAACTACGCCAAGAACATTGCCGACCAGATCATCGACGGCAAGACGCCGGTTCATCCGTATCTGGGCGCTACGCTTTCGAGCGTCAACGCGCTCAACGCCCGCACCAACAAGCTGAGCACCGATAGCGGCGCGTATGTGGCGAGCGTCGTTGAGGATGGTCCTGCTGCCAAGGCCGGCATTCAGGAGGGCGACGTCATCACCAAGCTGGGCGACGACGAAATCACGAGCGCCGATGGCCTGATCATCGCACTGCGCAGCCACGAGGTGGGCGAGAAGGTCGAGATCACGCTCATGCGCGGCAAGGAAGAGAAGAAGGTCACCGTCGAGCTGGGCTCCGATGAGGAGCTGCAGAACCAGCAGCAGGACGACAGTTCGACCGACACCGGCAACGGCGGTATTACCGACGAGCAGCTGCGCCAGTATCTGGAGGAGCTGCTGGGCCAGCAGGGCCAGGGCCAGGGTCAAGGCTACGGCCAGGGCTACTAGTGAGCCGTTTCGCATATGCCGAAGCCAGAGGGGCTGTCCCGCCAAGTGTGGGACAGCCCCTCTTTTCTTATTGATCCGTTGGGGACGGAGGAAAACGGATCACTTGGGGTTGACAAGAGGCCTGGTTCGTAATGGTCTGGACAGTTAGTTCAGATACGTATAAATCGGGGCAGCTTGGGATGCGTTTTGAGCAATTTTTGATTGGGATGGGGCTCGGATGGGCGTTTGGAAGGGAGAGTGGGACGTTTACATGGTCTCGAGGAGCCCAAATTAGTTGAAACAGGGGTGTTCGTGCCTGATCCAGCTCTAGGATTTATACGTATCTGAACTAACTGTCCGCCCCGGTCCGGCCGCTGCCGATTCGGTGCGGTTTGAGACCGCTATTCGACCCCATCGTGACCGGTGGTACTCTAGTATCCGTTTGAAATCGAGCGAAGGAGTGCCGCTATGGAGCAATCGAGCCTGTTTGGTGACGGCGTGGACATCGATACCGAAACGCCCGCGAGCGCGGATGCCGCCGCACCGACCGACGCCCGTACCCAGGCGGCAGCGCGTGCGGCCGAGCTGCGCCACGAGCTCGATTACCACGCCTATCGCTACTACATGCTCGACGCGCCCGAGATCACGGACGCCGCCTTTGACAAAATGCTCGTTGAGCTGCAGGAAATCGAGGCGACCTACCCCGACCTGGTGACGCCCGACAGCTATACCCAGCGCGTGGGCGGCTACGTGAGTGAGCAGTTTACGCCGGTCACGCACATGGCGCGCATGTATTCCATGGACGATGCCATGGATCTGGACGAACTCGACGCATGGCTCCAGCGCACCGAGGATGCGCTCGGTGCCGGCAGCGTTACCTATACCTGCGAGCTTAAGATCGACGGCCTGGGCGTCGCGCTTACCTACCAAAACGGCACCTTTGTGCGCGCCGCTACGCGCGGCGACGGCACCACGGGCGAGGACGTGTCGCTCAACGTGCGTACCATCAAGGATGTGCCCATGCACCTGTCCGAGCCGGCGCTCGCCCACATGGGCGCCGACCGCGAGCGCACCATTGAGGTACGCGGCGAGGTTTATATGCCCAAGGGCAGCTTTGTTCGTCTGAACGACGAGGCCGATGCCGAGGGGCGTGACCCCTTCGCCAACCCGCGCAACGCCGCCGCCGGCAGCCTGCGCCAAAAGGATCCCAAGGTCACGGCGCGCCGCGACCTGGCCACCTTTATCTATGCCATCGCCGATACCGACCCGCTGCACGTCCACAGCCAGCGCGAGTTTCTTGACTGGCTGCGCAGTGCCGGCTTTAGCGTCAACCCCAATGTGGCACGTTGCGCCACGCCGGTCGAGGTCCACGAGTTCTGCGCCCAGGCGCTCGAGCACCGCGGTGACCTCGATTACGACATCGACGGCGTGGTCGTAAAGGTTGACAGCTTTCAGCAGCAGCTCGACCTGGGCTTTACCGCCCGCGCGCCGCGCTGGGCCATTGCCTTTAAGTTCCCGCCCGAGGAAAAGCAGACCGTCCTGCGCGAAATTCGCATCCAGGTGGGCCGCACCGGCGTGCTCACGCCGGTCGCCGAGTTCGATCCGGTGACGGTCGCCGGCTCCACCATCGCGCGCGCTACGCTGCACAACATCGACGAGATCCGCCGAAAAAACGTGCGCGAGGGCGATACCATCATCGTGCACAAGGCGGGCGACGTGATCCCGGAGGTCGTGGGCCCGGTACTCGACAAGCGCCCGGCCGATTCGGTCGACTGGCACATGCCCGAGGTCTGCCCCGTGTGCGGCAGCCCCGTGGTCCACGAGGACGGCGAGGTCGCTTACCGCTGCGTCTCCATTGACTGCCCCGCGCAGCTCAAGGAGCGCCTGCTCCACTGGGTGAGCCGCGGCTGCATGGACGTCGACGGCCTGGGCGACGAGATCGTCGACAAGATGATCGCCGCCGGCCTGATCCACGATGTCGCGGACTTCTACCAGCTCACGGTCGACGACATCGCCGGCCTGGACACGGGGCGCGTGGTAAAAGGAGGGCATCGTAAGGGCGACCCCATGCTCGATAAGCATGGAAAGCCGATGCTCAACGAGGACGGTACTCCAAGGCTTTACAAAGCCGATCGAATCGTTAAAAATGCGGGCGAGCCCATACCGGTGGGTGTGAAGACGGCTGAAAAGATAGTCGATGAGCTCAATAAATCTCGGCAGTTGCCGCTCTCAAGGATTCTGTTTGCTTTGGGGATTCGCTTGGTGGGGAAGAGCGTCGCCGAGCTTATAGCCCGGCGTTACCTTTCAATTGATGCGCTTGTTATAGCTGACGAGGAAGATATAGCCCAGATCGAAGGGGTTGGACCGGAAATCGCAAATAGCATAAAGGAGTTCTTCTCTGTTCCGGAAAATCTCGATGTGCTTCAGCGACTTCGTGAATGCGGTTTCTCTCTCGAGGAAGACCTTATGGGCGCAATGCAGGCAAAGTCTGAAAAAGCTGGTATTTCCGCCAATCTCGCTTCAGAGCAACCACTAACAGGATTGACTTTTGTTCTGACCGGTACACTCGAGAAACGTTCTCGTTCCGAGGCTGGGGATGTGTTGAAACTTCTGGGGGCTAAGGTGACGGGGTCGGTTTCGAAGAAAACCTCCTATGTAGTTGCGGGGGCGAATGCGGGCTCAAAGCTCACTAAGGCCCAAGCACTTGGTGTGCCCGTACTGGACGAAGACCAACTTGAGGAAATTATCGAAACGGGCGAAGTGCCTGTGGAGTAGGGAGACTGTCATGGCGGCAGACGTACTGTTTTTGGATGTTGAAACTCCAAATGGACACAATGATCGAATTAGCTCAATTGGACTAATTCGATGTGACTGCAATGGTGCCGTCCTTGCAGAGGATTCCTATTTGGTTGATCCTGAGGAGCCGTTTTCGGAAATAAACATGAGGCTAACGGGCATTTCCCATGCTGATGTTGCCGGTGCTCCTACATTTCCGGAAATATGGTCACGCTCATTGAAAAGCTTGTTTGACGGAGCCGCTCTGGTTGCTCACAACGCTTCATTTGATTTGGCGGTTCTGTGGAAGCTATTCGACGCCTATGAACTTGACAGGCCCGAGTGGAATTACGCCTGCACTAAAGAGCTTGCCAAGCAGTGGCATCCAGAATACCCAGACTATAAGCTTCCAACGGTTTGCCGATGCCTAGATCTTGAGATGGGGAACCATCATCGAGCCTTGGACGATGCGGATGCTTGCAGGCGTATTTTCCACTCGTTGGTTATGGAAGACGAGGGGCGTGTCCCCACGTTTGCACCGTATAGTCTTGGTGCTAGTTGCAAACGACGTTCAAATGAAGGGGCTTCCCGTGCTTCGGCACAGAGAGTGAAGTCGGAAAAGACTGCCGATTACTGCGACTTTCTAAGTTTGTGCGAAATGATAGTCGCCAATGGCCGAGTTGATGCCTTGGAGGCAATGTCGGTACTGCAGTATGTCGAAGAACATGATAAGTTGCAAGGCGAC
>CATZIG010000033.1 GCA_958419975.1 uncultured Collinsella sp. | reverse complement strand
AAAGCTCGCCATGCAGCCATCGGCCACAAAGATGCGGCCTGCCAGCTCGGCAAGCTTGGTACGCAGCCCGTCCACGCGCTCGTCAAAGTGGTCGAGCAGATCGCGCAGGAACAGGTAGAAGTCCACGCCCGAGAGCTGCTCACGCACCACGGCCGAAGGCGAGCTGTAGCTCATCGCGCGACCGAGCGCCGCCGAGTGGCCGTTGTTGATAAAGCCCTGCTCAAGCCCAATACGAATCTGCGTGAGCACGTCGCGCACGCGGTCGGCATCGGCGTCCGCCAGCAATGTGCTCGACCACACCTCGCGCGGTAGGCTCGCCAGCGCGTCGATCTTTTCGGACAGGGCGCCGGCGCTCACCAGCAAGTAGGGGCGCACGCCGTCCACTTCGGGCTGCGTCATGACCTCGGTCGTAAAGCTCAAAAAGCCCAGTTTGCCGGCAAGTAAATTGTCGAGCTCCTCGGCCGAATGCTCGCGTGTGGGCAGCTGCTTGAGCAGGCGGCAGAGCAGCGTCACATAGGGCAGATCCTCAAACGCGACGCAGCTCAGGTCGAAATACTGCATGGCGTAGTCCAGACGGTTGGTGGGGATGCCGTGGCGCAGGCAGGGGATGGGCGCGGTCGTGTCCACGACCAGCGGCGGCTCGGGGCGCGCCTCGCCAATGTCGGACACGCGCAGACGCGGCAGTGTGGCCTTGGCCTCGGGTGTGTCTTCCGCCTCCTGTGCGGCACGCAGTGCTGCCGTGCGCTCGACCACGTCGGCCAGCTCGGCATCGGTCATGGCGTCCCGCTTGGCTGCCAGCTCGGCGGCCTCGGCACCCTCCGAACCCTCGGTGGCGTCCACCGGCACCAGCTCGACCAGTGCCATGTGATCGTTCTGCAGCACCAGTTCGCGCAGCAGGTCCTCAAAATAGCTGCCGTCCAGCTCGCCACGCAGCTCCTCGTACACCGGGCCGTACTTGAGCGCCAGCGTCGCGGCGTCGTCATCGTAGAGCCAGGTGCTTAGCGCGTCGCACGCAATGGCCACGCCGTCGGCGATACCGTAGTCGCGCTGGCGCAGGTCGTATTCGTTGCTGCTGATGATGGCTTCCAGGCGCTCGCGCGGAACGCCATGCTCGCATAGGTCGCGGCAGGCGTCCTGGAACACGCGGCGCAGCTCGCGCGCCACGCCGGGCTGCGCGTTTTGCAGCATGATGAGCTCGTAGGGCTGCAGGCTCTCGGCCGCGGTGTAGCTCGCCACGTTGCCGCCCAGGCCGGCGGACAGAATGGCCTTCTTAACCGGCGCTTCGTTGGAGCCCAGCAGCGCCTCGAACAGGATATCCGCTGCGATCGTGCGCTTGCGGTCGAGCGCGCTGCCCAGCACAAGGCCCAGGCCCACCAGGGCGTTCTCGGGCGTGGTAGCCATCTCGATGCGCTTGTACTCGCAGGTCACGGGCGCCTGCACGCCCAGCGGATTGGGCGCCAGCGTGGACGGGTCCTCGCCGGCGGCGACGGCAGCGTCCATGCGGCGGCTCGCGGCACTCGGCTGCGACAGATAGCGCTCGTCCAAAAAGGCCAGGGCGCGGTCCACGTCCAGGTCGCCGTAAAGCGTGATGTAGGAGTTGGAAGGATTGTAGTGGCGCGCGTGCGTGTCCAGGAACTGCTCGTAGGTGAGTGCGGGAATCGCGCGCGGGTGGCCGCCACTCTCGTGCGCATAGGCGGTGTCGGGATAGAGCGCGGCGTTGACGGCGTCGTCCAGCACGCTCATGGGGTCGGACAGCGCACCCTTCATCTCGTTGAACACCACACCGTTATAGCGCAGCTTGCCCTCGCGCAGGCTCGCGGAGCTGCCGCCGCCCTCGCCCTCGACGCTCTCCGGCAGGTCCAGCTCGTAGTGCCAGCCCTCCTGCTCAAAAATGGTGGGCTTGGTATAGATGGCCGGGTTGAACACCGCGTCCAGGTACACGTCCATCAGGTTGTACAGATCCTGCTCGTTGGTGGTGGCAACGGGGTAGATGGTCTTGTCGGGGTAGGTCATGGCGTTGAGGAACGTCTGCATGGAGCTCTTGATCAGGTCGACAAACGGCTCCTTGACGGGAAACTTGGCCGATCCGCACAGCACCGAGTGCTCAAGAATATGGAACACGCCGGTGGAATCGGCCGGCGGCGTCTTAAAGCCAATGGCAAAGGCCTTGTTTTCGTCGTCGCACGCCAGGTACAGCAGGCGAGCGCCCGAGGCAGTGTGGCGCAGCACGTAGGCGTCCGAGTCGAGCTCGGGCACGGTCTCGAAGCGCTCGACGGCAAAGCCGTGACAGGTGGTGCCAGGCGCCAGCAGCGCGGCGGCAGCGGCGCGCGGGTCGGTTGAGGTGGTGGGCATATGCAGTCTCCTTTGACGCCCCAGCGGGGGCGAATCGAGTCGAATCCCCGAGAGTATACCCATATGGGGCCCTCGACCAATCTGCCGCACGAGCGTGGATTTTCGGACACACGAGCGTGGATTTTCAGACGCCCGCCGGATGAGCGTGGATTTTCGGACGAAATCGACCGCCAAAAGCCCAAAAACCGTCCAAATATCCACGCGCGGCATCTTTTATCTCTCGTCTTTCACTCATCTCTAATACAAGAAATGACAGATAACTGAGAGATAATTACGAGAGATAGCGGTGACGTATGGAGATGAACCGCAATGGTATTAGCTGATTGTTGATTGTTCTACCTGCAAAAAGATGTTTTAATGAAGCAAATGTTGAACAGTCCATCTCTCATCTCTCATTGATTTCTAAGACGAAAGATGAGTGAGAGACAAGAGATAATTACGAGAGATAACTGAGAGACGAAGGAAATTTATTCGCGGCATTCTCCGCAGAACCGAGCGAAAGGACGTGCAGATGAACGAAAACGAACTGACCGGTCTGCTCGAGTCTTTAAGGCGCATGGGCTCGGACGATTTTAACGTCGAGGTCAAGGAGAGCGCCACGACGCTTTCCCGCGACGTATGGGAAACGGTCAGCGCTTTCGCAAACACCGCCGGCGGCATCATCGTACTCGGAGTGAGCGAGCGCGCGGGTTTTGTCCCAGTTGCAAACTTTGAGACCGAGAAAGTGCTCAACCAATTCGTGGCGGGCATGGGCGATGCCGGCGGTCGCGGAAAGCTGGCCAATCCGCCCAAATACACCATTGAGCGCGTGGAGCTCCAGGGCACCGTGGTTCTGGTCATCACGATTGAGGAGCTCGACCCGTCGAGCAAGCCTTGCTATGTCATAGAGCGGGGCGCTCAAGGTGGCAGCTACAAACGCATCGATGACAAAGATGTTCCGCTTTCGTCGACCGAGGTTTTGGCACTGTCGTCATATGAACGGACGAGTCCTAGCGACCGCGATGCGGTGCCCGGCACGAGTGCGGGCGATCTCGACGAGTCGCTGGTCGACCGCACGATAGAGCGTGCCTATTCGTTGACGCCTCGAGCGATGCGCGGTGCGGCGGACAAGAAGACAAAGATGGAGCGTCTGAATTTCCTCGACTTCCGGGGCAATGTCACCAAGGCTGGACTCCTAGTTGTGGGCACCTACCCTCAGCAGTTCTATCCCAAGCTCTTCATTGACGTGGCTGTCCATGCGGGAACTCAGAAGGGCATGGCGGGGTCGCTGAGGTTCATGGACCGCACAATCTGTGAGGGAACGTTGGGCGAGATGATCTCGGATGCCGTCGCAGCCGTCGCCAAGAATTTGCGGCGAACCTCGACCGTCCAAGGCGTCTCGCGTGTCGACTCGCTTGAGATTCCCGAGGAGGTTCTGCGCGAGGCAATCGCCAACGCCGTAATCCATCGAGAATACGGGGATCGGTTCTGTGGACAATCGATTGCCGTCGACGTCTTTGACGATCGTGTCGAGGTGACGAATCCTGGCGGCCTTTACGGGGGAAAGACTCGTGAGAACTTGTTTGACGGCAGCTCCCGATGCCGTAACGCGACGCTTGTGAAGCTCATGTCGATTGTCCCGCTGCCGGATGGCGCAGGTTCGCCGGCTGAGGGCAATGGCTCGGGCATCCCGATGATGATCGATGCCATGCGCGCGCATGGTCTGGCCGAGCCCCTGTTCTGCCCGGGATTCGATCGGTTCAAGGTCGTACTTTACCGTTCAAAGATCGAGCCGGTCGATCATGGCGGGGGCTTAATTGTGACGGCACTCAAACACTACGGCGAGCTGGGGACGCGCGAGCTGGCAGAGCACACAGGGCTCACAATTTCCCAGGTTAGGTCGCGCGTCAACGCGCTCATTGCTCAAGGCGAGCTTGAGCCCACGGCGCCGGCGACGAGCCGCAACCGCAAGTATCGACTGTCGGAGCGCGTGGGATAGATGCGTTAGTGGACGAGGCGACCCAATAATCGACTCTCGATTGGCGTCCATTAAGGTAAAGCGGTTGTTGCCCAGTCGACGGTGATGCTAAAGACTCGGCTTACGCCGGCATGGCCCCGAACCCGTCCATCAAGAACAGCCTAAGAACCAGCTTGATGACATTTCCCGGTTTGACTTCTGCCGCGTCAAAGACGTGGCGCTCGGCGAGCTCGCTGCAGTATGCATAGATGTCACGGATAAGGTCCGCGCCCGAGAGCGTAAACATGTAGCCTGCGTCCGAAAGCGCATTGGGCGCGGCGGGCAACTTGGCCATGTGGCAGAACGTTTGCAGGTCGGGCGTCATGGCGTCCTGGTAGCCAAGATGGCTACCGTCTTCTTGTGCGGCAAGTTCCAATTGGCGCACAAAATCCAGCGCCGCCGCTAACACAAAGCTCGGCGTAGGCGCATTGACGTCCTGAGTGGTCGCCACAAGCCTGCCCGCTGCCTGCGTGACAAGCCAGGCGACCTCGCGCTGGCAGCGCACGGCCTTGCGCGTCACCGGCTTGATGGACGAAGAAGAAACGCTCCCCTTAGGTGGATTCGAAGCAGCCATAAGACCCTCCCATGAACAATCCGGCCCAACAAGCCCGGATGAAACACGTGTTACATCAGTATACGGGGAAGTGGGGTAGCGGGGTACAAGCGCGCCAGCGGCAAACCGAGAGCATCAACGATGTGCCGATCGCGGAATGAGATCTCGTAATAATTGACTTCCGGCCATATTATTGAGGGGCATGACTCGCGTTCGTATGGTTGTAGGTGCTGGCGATGAACGACATTGACCTTGCTGTTCCGTTGATGGATGGACCAAGCTATGACCGCGCCTGCAGTCTCGTACCTTCCGAATACGTTGAGGCATGGGAGTGGTTTCTGGGTGAGGAACAGCGCGGCGGCGTTTGGACCAGCCTTCCGCACCACACCAAGGAAGATAGCCCTCAGTATCAGTATCGTTTGAGAATTGGCTCGGACTTCTTTCCTGTAACGCGGGATTCAGGGATCTTCTGGCCGGGCCAGGATCGGGTGAAGCAAGATCCCAATAAGATCTTTGCGCTTTCGGTCCATAACTCTAAAAAGAGCTTCTACACCGATGTACCTCCGCTCTATTTGGACGATGGTACGTGGGTCATTAAGTATTCGGTCCAAGCGCCAGGCGCCGTTGGTTCTCGAGACCAGAATTACAACCGTAAAATGCTCAACTGCATGGAATGTGGCGTTCCAGTCGGAGTCATATTTGCAACCGAGGTGGGCTACAAGGTGCTCGGCCTTGCGTTTGTTGAACGGTTCGAGCCCGAAAACGGATGGTTTGTTCTGCACGGTCCTGTTCATAAAGGCGGACCGGACCCCCGTTTTGCGCCCGACATGAGCTATCTGAAGCACATGCCCGTCGATATTGAGTTTGCCGGACAGGGTGCGACCGACGACGAAAAGGTCCGCTATGCGTTAAGGCGCGAGCGATTGGGGCAGCAATGGTTCCGCAAGCAGCTCGTTGCCGCCTATGACGGCCGTTGCGCGGTGTCGGACTGCGGCGTCAGCGAAGCTCTGGAGGCTGCACATATCGAGAATTACTCGGGACCCAAATCGCAGGTTGCCAGCAACGGTATTCTGCTTCGGCGCGACTTACATGCTTTATTCGATGCTCACCTGATTTCGTTTGAGCCTGTTTGCGGCGAATATCGGCTGTGCGGATCGTACCTGCTGGATAAGACCGGCTACGCTTCCTTTGCGGGTGCGACGCTAAGGCAGCCGAATGAGCGTCAGTGGCGACCCAATACGGTGTTTCTTGAGGCCCATCGCATTGAGTTCGATCGCTCGGAAAAGAAGCGTGAAAAGGCGGGGCTTCTGCCGTATTAGCGTATTTGGCTTTGGCATTCTTTGACGATCGTGTTGTTTGATCGGATCGCGTGGCGATGCAATCTCGCGCACGCCCGCCGGTGCATGCTCTTCCTGTTTTGTATAGCGAGAGGGGAGCGTGTATGAGCTGGCGAGGCGATATTGCGATGGGGAAGTACGGAAAACTGCCGTGTGCCCTTATAGACAACAATATGTTTCCGAGCGTAGAGGTTGATTGTGGGTCGTTTGTCGTCACCTGCCCTTGCTGTGGCTCGCAAATACCGTGTCTCGACATTCGGTTCATCGATGCGCGCGACAGACTCAGCGACGAAGTGAGAAAACAGACAGGCGTTCATATGCCGGTGTATCCGGAGAAATGCCCTGTTTGTGGCCTCGATATCGTGTATGACGCCGGCGACGAGGGATAGGTGATGCGGAGGAGCTGGCTGTGAAGGCTTCTCCGTCTCTACAAATAAATCCCCTCACCGAGTTGCTTGTGGAACTCGGCGTGATGGTCTTGTGCCCAGGTAAAGAGCGCCTGGTCAAAGTCGGTGCGTGTGGCTGGGAGGCCAAAGACGCCGGCAACTTCGACGCGTATAAACTCCAGTGCCGGCAGCTTGTTGATGGCAGTGAGGGCAAACGGGGACGAGGGCTCCTCGAACAGATGGCGGCTGCCTTGCAGCGCGTCGCAACTGGTGCACGTGTTGCCGAGCGACGGGGCTTTGGAGGCTCGCGCGCCTACGGACTTGTAGCCGCAGCGCTTATGAAGGTAGTCGCGGATCTCGCCCGGCACGCAGCCAAGAGCGGGCACGATGGCGAGTGCGTTGGCGTTGGCCGTGTCGATGGCAATGTGCCCGGCTTCGTTGGGCGCGTGCGCGATGGCGACGCTCTCGTCGTTATCGGTTCGATAGGGAATGCCGAAGGCCGCGACCGAGGTCTCTTTGTGACACTTCCAGCACTCGCGCTTGCCCAGTACTAGATATATATACGGCGCTGAGGGGTCGGATCGGTCAACACCGGGCAGCCACTCGGCAAAGGGCTCGGGGTTGACGCCGCTGGGTACATACCAGACCTTCTTGGTCCGGTCCCATTTGGCGCCCAGCGCCTTGGCTTCTTCTTTGTGCGAAAAGGGGACATCGAGCTCGGTGCGCATGGCGGCTCCTTGGTGCTGCAGGTGCAAGTGGCCCAAGGATACCGCAGGGCGCAGACATCGCGGCGTTTTGCTGAGAAGTTGCGGTGCGGACTGATTGGTTATGCCGATGGATATATCGGCTAGTAGATGGTCGGCTTTTGGCTAGTTGGGCGGTTGGAACTGCCGGCGGATTTGGCGACATAAAACAAAACAGCCCAGAGGACATAGCCTCTGAGCTGCGAACATTTGGTGGGCGTTAGAAGATTTGAACTTCTGACCTCTTCCGTGTCAGGGAAGCGCTCTCCCCCTGAGCTAAACGCCCGATCAAGGGTGCGCAAGCGCGCAAGGGATAATATAACGGAGCCTGAACTCGGTGGCAAGAACATTTTTAAAAATCGCTTACATTGTGGAATTCGGGGGCTTTGTCATATCCATTTCAAAAGAGCCTGCTGCCGCGATTTGGCTGTCGCATAATGCAAGGCCATTGCGGTATCGAGCTATGGAAAGACGCCTGCGGAATTGTCCTACCGATAAGCGGACAAGCCTCCAACTGGTGCCTTCGCCATGGTAAGGTAAGCCGAATTATTTCCAGGCTGTTTCGGGGGAGTGGAATGAGCAAAGAGTGCGTCGAGCAGGTCGAAGGCGCAGGGGCTTCGGTGCCGATGACCGATATATCGAACATTGATGTGCCCGAGGGCACCGACGAGCTCAGCCGCAACACCCGTCGCGCATGGCGCGACCGCCTGAACAACGCTTCGACGCGCAAGATGATCACGGGCGTCTTGGCTACGCTGGTGGGCGGTTCGTTTTGGGGCTTCTCGGGCACCAGCGCGAGCTTTCTGTTCGATACCTACCACGTCGACACCTTGTGGCTTATGAGCGTGCGTCAGATTCTCGCCGGTCTACTCTTTATGGCCGTGGTTGTTACGCGCGACCGCGAGCGCCTGGTTAAGCTCTGGACCACACCCGCCGATCGCAAACAGCTGCTGCTCTTTACCGCCTTTGGCCTGCTGTTCAACCAGTTTTGCTATCTATCGGCCGTGCGCCTGACGAACGCCGGAACCGCGACGGTGCTCCAGTGCCTGCAGCTCGTTATCATCATGGGCTACACCTGCGTAACCGATCGCCGCATGCCGCGTACTCGCGAAGTCATCGGCATTGGCTTGGCTCTGGGCGGAACCTTTTTAATCGCTACCGGCGGCGACCCCACCAGCCTGAATATCTCGCCGCTTGGCCTGATCGCGGGTCTTATGTGTGCGGTCAGCGCCACGTGTATGGCGGTGATCCCCGCCAAGATCCTGCCCGAATACGGCAGCCCCATCGTCACGGGCTCGGCAATGCTCGCGGCGGGCGTGGTCTCGTGTGCCTTCGTGCAGCCCTGGGCGCATATGCCGGCGCTCGATGCCGCCGGCGTCGAGGCGCTCGCGGTGTTCGTGGTTATCGGCTCGTTTTTTGCTTACATGCTCTATATGCAGGGCGTTAAGGACATCGGCTCGGTGCGTGCGAGCCTCATCGGAACTGTGGAGCCGGTTTCGGCGACCATCACCAGCGCCGTGATGCTGGGTACGGTGTTTTTGCCGACCGACCTTATCGGCTTTGCCATGATCATCGTGATGATGTTCCTTACGGTGTAGTTGACGCCGCCGCCAAGACAGAAAAGGTGTTGTGCCGCATTTTCGCCAATTGATGTCCGTGTCTGGAGTTTAGCTGTCGATGCTCAAAATGCCATAAACTAGTAATGTTATGGACTTTTTCATTGCGACTCAATTGCGAGGATTTCTTTATGGCTGGTAATCACTTTAAGGGCAGCGATAGCGGCCGTCCTGCAGTTCCGCCGCGTCCGAACGAGGCTGGTAAGGCCGGCACGCCGGGCGGCGCTGGACAGGGCGGTTCCGGTAAGCGCGTGTCCCCGGGCGAGACGGCGATGTTTACCGCTCTGTACGAGCAGTCTCAAAAGGCAAAAAAGACCGGCCGTGCAAGAGGGAATGTCTTTGCGGGCGGTGCAACCTCCGCGTCGCAGCCGAGCGGGGCTCCTTCGGTGCCTGCGAACAACGCAGGTGCTGCCAACGCCGCGAATGCTGCCGGCAACGTTAATGCCGGCAAGGCCGCCAACAATACTCCCTCTGCTGGTGGCGCGGGGCTTACGGGTAACCTTGGCACGATTTACACCGGCGCCTCCGAGACTGGCACGTTCGCCCGCCTGGATGATAGCGGTGCCGAGTTTGCGGGCTCGGGTTCCAAGGAAGATTATTACGATTTTGGCTTGAACTACGGTAGCGATGCTTCGTCGAGTTCGACCTCTGACGGTCTGGTCCGTCATCGCCATCGCAAGGGCGAGCGCAAAAAGCGTCACACCGGCGCCGTTATTGCCGCTGTAGTCGCGGTGCTTCTCGTTGTGCTTGGCGCAAGCGGCTTTATGCTGCTTAACTCGGCAAAGACCGTAAAGAGCGAAGCGAAGGAGGCTGTCGAGATCGTCGGTGGCCTTAAGGATAAGGTCACGTCGGGCGATTTTTCGACGCTGCCTGACGACGCGAAGAAGATCGATGAACTCTGCGACAGCATGAAGGCGGAGACTTCGAGCCCGCTGTGGACGGCGGCTTCGTTTATCCCGGTGTATGGCAGTGACATCAACGCAGCCCGCACCATGATTGATGCCCTGTCCGATGTCTCGAGCAACGCGCTGGTTCCCATGGCCGACAACCTTTCGCAGGCCACGCCCGGCAAGCTGTTCCAGGACGGCATGATTAACGTGTCCGCGCTGCAGGCGGTCGCCGATTCGCTTTCCAGCAGCTCGAAGGTGTTCAAGAGCGCCAACGAGAAGGTCCAGGGCATTGGCGATACTCATATTTCCCAGGTGACCGAGCTGGTCGATAAGGCCAAGGACGGCTTTGCCACCCTCAACGGTGCGGTTGACGCGGCGGAAAAGGTCGCCCCCGTCCTTCCCCAGATGCTCGGCGCCAACGGCCAGACGCGCAACTACCTTATGTACGCCATGAACAACGTCGAGATTCGTGCTTGCGGCGGCTTTGGCGGTTCGCAGGGCCTGATTTCGGTCACCGACGGTCAGATGTCGATTGGCGAGTTTGTTCCCCGCATTGGACTCAGCGAGGATGAGGCAGTCGAGAGCGTCGACGAAGAGGATGAGGCGCTGTTCGGCAACCACAGTAACCTGTACAACTCGGGCAATACCTATTCGCCTGATTGGCCCCGCAACTCGCAGCGTGTCGCCGCGCTGTGGAAGTCCCAGTATGGACAGGACGTTGATGGCGTCATCGGTATCGACCCGGTGTTCCTGCAGTATCTGCTGGGCCTGGTCGGTAATGTCTCGCTGCCCGACGGAACGGTTGTCGACGGCACCAACGCGGCGAAGGTTCTCATGCACGATGTGTATTGGAACTATCCGGTCGAGGAATCGGACGGCATCTTTGCGGCTGTTGCCAGCGCCGCCTTCGACAAGATTCTCGGTGGCATCGGTGACGTCGACGTTACAAAGCTTGTCGGTGCATTCGAGCGCGGTGCCGAAGAGGGCCGTCTGATTGCTTGGATGAGAAACGATGATGAGCAGAATGCCATCAAAGAGACGGGCATTGACGCTTCGCTGCCCGATCCGGATGATCCGAGTGCCGATCCCGTTGCCGGCGTTTACTTTAACAACCTGAGCTTCTCCAAGCTCGACTGGTATCTGAACGCCGACACGCAGATCGGCCAGGGCATCAAGAACGGCGACGGCACGTGCTCGTATCGCATCACCGTTACTCTGACGAACATCATGACGCAGGAGGAGGCAGGCAAGCTGCCCGACTACGTTGCGGCGAGCGCACCCGATGCCGCGCGTGACGACGAACGCCTGAATGTCTCGTTGTTTGCCCCGACGGGCGGCAACATCAGTGACCTTACGGTTGAGGGCACACAGTTTGGTCTTGGCGCCGCTACGTGGCATGGAATCCCCTTCTATTCGGGCACCGTTGACCTGCATGCTGGCGAGACGACGACGATCACGTATACGCTGACCACGTCGGCCGAGGCGGGGGACAAGCCGCTTACGCTGCGTCAGACTCCTACATGCCAGGCAGCTCGCGACAGCGCGTCGGCGTAGGGTTTTTCTGGTAGCGCAGATAATCGAGTACCATTTTGGGGCGGACAGGCAATCTGTTCGCCCCTATTTTGTAAGGAGAGCGCATGAAGTACTTTGGCACCGACGGCTTTCGCGGTGAGGCCAACGTTGGGCTGACGGTAGAGCACGCTTATAAGATTGGCCGTTTTGTGGGCTGGTATTACGGCGCCAACCGCGAGCGCAAGGCACGCGTGATCGTGGGCAAGGACACGCGTCGCTCGAGTTATATGTTTGAGGCGGCGCTGGTGAGCGGCCTGGTCGCGAGCGGTGCGGACGCCTATATGCTGCACGTGATCCCCACGCCGGGCGTAGCGCATCAGACTGTGGAAGGCTGCTTCGATTGCGGCATCATGATCAGCGCGAGCCACAACCCGTTTTGCGATAACGGCATTAAGCTCGTCAACAGCGACGGCTTTAAGATGGACGAGGACGTCCTGGAGCTCATTGAGGACTACATCGATGGCAAGAGCGAGGTGCCGCTGGCAACGGGCAACCACATCGGTGCCACGGTGGACTACATGCAGGGCCGCAACCGCTACATTGCTTCGCTCATTGCAAGTGCGAACTTTTCGCTGCAGGGCGTCAAGATCGGTATCGACTGCGCCAACGGCTCGGCTTCCTCGGTGGCCAAGCCGGTGTTCGACGCGCTGGGCGCCGACGTGCGCGTGATCAACGCCGCGCCCGATGGCTTTAACATCAACGTCGACTGCGGCTCCACGCATATGGAGCGCCTACAGCGCCACGTGGTGGAGCAGGGCCTGGATGTGGGATTTGCCTACGACGGCGATGCCGACCGCTGCCTGGCCGTGGACGAGCGCGGCCGCGTGGTCGACGGCGACCAGATCCTGTACGTGTGCGGCGTGTACCTGAACAAGCACGGGCGTCTCTCGGGCGGTACCGTGGTACCGACGATCGCCAGCAACTTTGGTCTGGTCAAGTCGCTGGAGCTTGCCGGACTGAGCGCCGTGACCAGCGGCGTGGGCGACCGTCACGTGTATGCCAAGATGCGCGAGGGCGGCTACAGCCTGGGCGGCGAGCAGACGGGCCATACGATCTTTGGCGATATCGAGCGCACGGGCGACGGCATTATGACCTCGCTGCGCGTGATGGAAGTGATTCGTGCCGAGCGCGAGACACTCTCGCAACTCACGGCTCCGTGCAAGCTGCTGCCACAGGCGCAGGTGGCCGTGCACGTGGCGGACAAGGACGCCGCGCTCGAGAACATGGGCGTGCAGAACGCCATCGCCGAGGCCGAGGCCGCGCTGGCAGGCGAGGGCCGCGTACTGGTGCGCAAGAGCGGAACCGAGTCGGTGATCCGCGTTTTGGCCGAAGCCCCCGACCAAGCCGCCGCCGACGCCGCCATGAAGCGCATCGCCAACGCGCTCGAGGCTTTATAGTTACGCGGTTTTACCAAACCGCGTAACTGCTCGACGCTGCAAACGGCCCCAAGCGGCAATCTGACGTTCAATTTCACCCGGCACTTGGGGACGTTCCTATTGTGCCGGCATGAAAGGAACGTCCCCAAGTGCCGGGTCTCTGGCTTAGATGAAAAAGGGGCGCCGCGGAACCAA
>CATZIG010000032.1 GCA_958419975.1 uncultured Collinsella sp. | reverse complement strand
CCGAGGATTCCATCGGCACCTCCGACTACAAGACCATGGCTACGCAGTATGGTGTGTCCAAGGATCAGGCCAAGCAGATTGTCCGTCAGTCCGCGACGCTGCAGAAGCTCTACAAGAAGAAGGTCGGCGACAGCTCCGCAAGCATGCCGACCGCCCCGACCGAGCCTGCTGACGGCAACGAGGAGACCGCGAGCAAGGACTACGCCGATTACATCATCAAACTTGCAGGCGACGAGTGGGATAGCGAAAAGGGCACCTGGAAGGACGCCGATAGCACCTACGCTAAGGCCTTCGCTGACGATGCCTTTACGGCCGATAGCGCTACCTATAAGCAGGCCATGACCGCCTATTACACCGCCTATCAGCAGTATTCCTCGCAGGCTTCGAGCGCCAGCTCCAAGTGGACCGAGTACGCCAACGGCCTCTACGCCAAGGCCAATATCAGCATCTACGGCCTGTTTGCGTAAGGTTTGCCTGCACTACTGCGCGCTAACCGATCTACCTGATTGAGCCCGCTAGAACGGACAACGTTCTAGCGGGCTTTTTGCGTTGAGGGCGTGATTGACGGCTTAATTATGACTATTCATCTTTAAGCCCAAAAAGGCTATCGGCTTCATCGTCGGATATATATTCCAGTACATCGCCTGGTTGGCAGTCGAGTGCCCGGCATATCGCGTCAAGAGTTGAAAAACGTATGGCAGAAACCTTGCCCGTCTTAATGCGTGACATATTGACCTGGGAGATGCCCACGCGTTCCGCAAGCTCTTTGGATGAGATCTTGCGTTCGGCGAGCATGCGGTCAAGCCGCAGAATAATCATGGATTTCCCCTAGAGCAACTCGTCATCTTGCTTTTGCAGGATATACCCGTAGCGGAAGATGCTGGCAATCAGGCAAATAATCAGGCCTGCAAAGAGCATGGAGGGCTCGAATAACTGGCCGACGAACGCATCCGTAAAGCTGCCGCCAAATCCTGAGAGTATCATTCCCGTGATTACGGCGCCAAGAAGCCTCACGGCAACGCCGCCGATAAGGAATAAATGTCCTACTCGACGAAGTGTCTGGTTACATTCAAGGTCAAAGGGCCTGCCTTCCTTTTCAATGTTGAGGAAAAGCCTGCGCACGCTTATCGCGATGGTAAGCGCGAGGCATGTCATCAAGAGGCTCCCTATGGCAGTGTGACCATCGTGTGCGACGAGCATAAGTGGGGCCTGCGCATCGGTACCGACGATAGCAAGGCACGGCCCTTCGCCGGCTTGAAGTTCTACGGATTGGAGACACGAGCCTTGGGAGAGGCCAGGCAATATGAGTAGAAGGTCAATCGCAATGACTGCGAGGAGCCCCAGAGCGAGCGCGGTGGTAATGCAGATCGTGGCCCATTTGCAGATGCGAGCGAGCTTCCTCAGTTTGGCTACCGTCTGTTCGCGGCTGATGGTTTCATTCGATATAGATGCGTTTCGATGGACCATAACCCCTCCAATCGGCGTTTTGGATGATACTTGTATCTTATCAGAATTAATGACAAACGATAAATAATTACGGATACTGAGTATGTAATGATTGAAAACGATTAGCGTGAGCTATTAGCTCATTTTGGATGCCGGAGTTTGGCGCGTGGGGGATAAGGACAAATGCCAAAATTTCCTGTGATCGCGCAAGCGCTCCATCGGGTTCCCCTAATTCATATGGGAAAACAGCTGCAAACGATTGCAAGTAACCGGTGAACGGTCGAAAACTACCGTTCACCGATAATCTCAAAACTGTTTCTAACTGGTATTAAGTCAAAAAGACCAATTCACATATCTTCACAATGACCTGCAATTTTTCTACACGCTATTTTTAGCCGCCCTACGTTGTTTAGACACAGGAAAAGATCAGATTTTTTGCCAAAGCATTTCGAAACGGTTTCAAAACCGCAGGTAGAAGTGTTAACGACCGGTAAACGGTCGATTTATCACCGTGAGCGGTGCAAAAACGTTTTACCGTATGAATCAACGAAAGCGACCTCTTCTGGGGTGATATAGTGACAACAGCACGTCACGTGGTTACTACCAGTTTAGAAACCACTGGTCTTCAAAGAACGCTTTCTAAGAAGCTTTAAGGGCGAGCGCCCGCTGGCTTCCGAAAATCATCGGACTCAGATTGTACACACCTTCGGAAGGGAAATTTGAATGGTTGGCTTTATTCTTACCGGTCATGGACAGTTCGCACCCGGCCTTGCAAGCGCTATCGCTATGGTTGCCGGCGACCAGCCCGCTTTTACCGTCGTTCCTTTTGAGGGCGACCAGGCTGCTTCCTACGGTGAGGATCTCCGCGCCGCTATTACCGCCATGCGCGAGGAGTGCGATGGCGTGCTCGTCTTTACCGACCTGCTTGGTGGCACCCCGTTCAACCAGTCGATGATGATTGCCCAGGATGTCGACAATGTCGAGGTTCTGACCGGCACTAACCTTCCCATGGTTATTGAGCTTCTGTTCCTCCGCGGCAATGCCACGCTCGCCGAGCTTGGCGAGCAGGCCGTGACCGTTGGCCAGACGGGCGTCACCGCCCAGACGGTCGCATCCGTTGCCGGCTCCGAGGAAGAGGATATCTTCGGCGACGAGGACGGCATTTAATGGCCGATTTCGGAGCCAACGTCCTGAGCTCCTCGGTCGCCCTTTTAGGCCTGCTTGTCATCATGGGCTTGATTTACACCATCTGGTCGCAAATCAACATGAAGAAGAAGCAGAAGTACTTCAAGGAGCTGCACACCGAGCTCAAGCCAGGTCAGGAGGTTCTTTTCGCCGGCGGTATCTACGGAACCGTCAAAGGCTTCGAAGGCGAGAAGGTCCAGATCAAAGTCCGATCCGGAGCCGTCGTAGATGTTTCGCGTTACGCGATTCAGGAGATCAAGTAACTGTCGTCAGCAAATATCGAAAGGAAGCTGATCAACATGGCAGAACCCAACATTCTTCTTACCCGCATCGATAACCGACTGGTTCATGGTCAGGTTGCCACCCAGTGGAACTCCACTCTGGGCTCCAACCTCATCCTCGTCGCCAACGACGACGTGGCGTCCAACACCATGCGCCAGAACCTCATGAAGATGGCCGCTCCCGCCGGCGTCGCTACGCGTTTCTTCTCCCTGCAGAAGACCATCGACGTCATTGGCAAGGCGAGCCCGCGCCAGAAGATCTTCATCGTGGCCGAAACACCGGAAGACGTGCTTACGCTCGTCAAGGGCGGTGTGCCTATAAAGAAGGTAAACATCGGCAACATGCACATGTCGGAAGGAAAGCGCCAAGTCGCCACCTCCGTCGCAGTTAACGACGAGGATGTCGCTGCGTTTAAAGAGCTGCAGGAATTGGGGGTGGAGTTGGAGATCAGGCGCGTTCCGAGCACGCCTGTTGAGGACACGAGCAAGCTCTTCTCGTAATCCTCGTGATCCACGTTGTCAGGAGTGAAACCCTGACGTTCTGTACGTGATATCCAAAGTGCGTACATACATTTTGAAAGGAGGAGCAAGATGGAATACTCGATCATCCAGATCGCTCTGGTCTTCGTTGTCACGTTCATCGCGGCAATCGACCAGTTTGACTTCCTCGAGTCTCTCTATCAGCCCATCGTCACCGGCGCCGTCATCGGTCTTATCCTTGGCGACCTCAACACCGGTCTTCTCGTGGGTGGTACCTATCAGCTCATGACGATCGGCAACATGCCGATCGGAGGCGCTCAGCCGCCTAACGCCGTCATCGGCGGCATCATGGCAGCCATTCTCGCTATCGCCACGGGCCTCGAGCCCAACGCGGCAGTCGGCCTCGCTATTCCGTTCGCTCTGCTTGGCCAGCTTGGCGTTACCCTGGTCTTCACGCTTATGTCCCCGCTTATGTCCACGGCCGATAACATGGCTCACAACGCGGACACCAAGGGCATCGAGCGCCTGAACTACTTCGCCATGGCTCTGCTCGGCCTGATCTTCGCTGTCGTCGTCACCCTGTTCTTCATCGCTGGCGCTACCATCGGTCAGACCATCGCTTCTGCCATCCCGACGTGGCTGCAGACCGGTCTGTCCGCTGCAGGCGGCATGATGCGCTTCGTCGGCTTCGCCGTCCTGCTCAAGGTTATGATGAACCGCGATATGTGGGGCTTCTTCCTCATGGGCTTTGGCCTCGCGCTCATCACCGTTGCCAACGATTCGCTGGCAACCCCTGCTCTGCTCATCCTCGCTCTCATCGGCTTCGGCATCGCTTTCTGGGACTTCCAGCAGCAGACCGAGCTGAAGGGTGCAGCTGTTTCTGACGGAGGTGACTTCGAAGATGGCATCTAATGAGTATGTGATCCCGGAGCACTACGAGGATCTCACTCCTGCTCCGCAGCTCGACCAGAAGACCCTCAACAAGATGGCTTGGCGCTCCTGCTTCCTGCAGGCCTCGTTCAACTACGAGCGTATGCAGGCCGCTGGCTGGCTCTACTCCATCATCCCCGGTCTGGAGAAGATCCACACCAACAAGAACGACCTCGCGGCTTCCATGAGCCACAACCTGGAGTTCTTCAACACCCACCCGTTCCTCGTCACCTTTGTTATGGGCATCGTGCTTTCGCTCGAGCAGAACAAGGTTGACATCCCCACGATCCGCGCCGTCCGCGTCGCCGCAATGGGCCCGCTCGGTGGTATCGGTGACGCCCTGTTCTGGCTGACGCTCGTGCCTATCACGGCCGGCATCACCTCCAACATGGCCATCAACGGCAACGCCGCTGCGCCGATCATCTTCCTGGTGATCTTCAACGCCGTCCAGTTCGCTCTGCGCTTCTGGCTCATGAACTGGTCCTACAAGCTTGGCACCAGCGCTATTGACGCTCTGACCGCCAACATGCAGGCCTTCACGCGTGCCGCTTCCATCATGGGCGTCTTCGTCGTCGGTTGCCTGGTCGTCACCATGGGTGGCACCCAGATCAACCTCCAGATCCCCAACGGCACCACCCGTGGCCTTGCCCCTACTACCGTGATCGTCTCCGAGAAGGAGGCCGAGAACTTCACCGGTATGGAGGGCATCGATACCGAGACCGCTGAGGCCGGTACCATCGCCATGACCGATGAGGACGGCAACGCCCTCACCGCCACCGATGCAGACGGCAACGAGGTCAAGTGCGGCGTCGCCGATCTGGGCAACGGCATGGAGTCCGTGACCTACGCTACCGTCACCGAGGATCCGGTCAACTTCTCTGTTGCCGACACCCTCAACACCATCGTCCCGAAGCTCGTCCCGCTTATGCTTACGCTGCTGCTTTACTACATGTTCGCTAAGCACAGCTGGACCCCGACCAAGGGCATTCTCCTACTCTTCGTCCTTGGCATCCTGGGCGCTGGCCCGCTTGGTCTCTGGCCGAGCATCTGGTAAGGCTCTAGCTTGAGGGGTGTGTCCCTACGCGGCTCACACCCCGACCCCTTAAGCCATGTGTATGTTAAAAGCCGCGTGCTCGAAAGAGCGTGCGGCTTTTGTTTTCTTGATGATTCGGGTGTGGCAGACAGATAATGCTAAACACCCTAGGTAGTTAGCCGAATTCGAGCAAAAGGGAGGATAGGATGGCGATCGGAGCGCGTAAGCAACCGCTGTACGATCAGCTGGTCGATATTCTGACCGAAAAGATCGACCATGAATATCGCGCCGGTGACATGATTCCTTCCGAGCGCGAACTTTCGGAGCGCTATGGTCTCTCGCGTACTACGGTACGCCTGGCTCTGCAGGAACTGGAGCGTTTAGGACTGGTGGTTCGGCAGCACGGTCGCGGTACCTTTGTGACCGACCGTTCGGCAAAGGCAACCAATCTTATGCAGTCCTACAGCTTTACCGAGCAGATGCGCGCGATGGGTCGCGACCCCGAGACCACGATTCTCGAGTTTTGCGAGATGGAGGCCGATAAAAATCTGGCCGAGCATATGGGATTGCGTATCGGTGATCGCATTTTTAAGCTTAAGCGCCTTCGTTCTGCCGACAACATGCCCATGATGGTCGAACGCAGCTATCTACCAGTTCGTCAATTTTTGTCCCTAAAGCGACCGCTGCTGGAGCGTAAGCCGCTTTACGATGTGATTGAGCAAGACTTTCAGCAAAAGATACGCGTGGCCGAAGAGGAGTTCTATGCGAGCATAGCCCGTCCCACCGACGCCCACCTTTTGGGAATTGTCGAGGGCTCGCCTGTGCTCGATTTGGTCAGGACTACGTATAACGAGTCAAACGAGGTTGTGGAGTACACACTCTCGGTTGCTCGTGCCGATCAGTTTAAATACAAGGTTTACCACCAGCGTAGCGATTAGTGTCCGCATCGTTTCCATATGATGATTCTTTGCATTTAACTGGTTACTACCAGATAACCAACCGAAGTGTATAATTGCACGTCAGAGGATTACTTCTAGAGAGAGGTATTAAAAATGTTCGAGAAGAGTGTCGAGGAGCTCACCGAGCTCGGCGCCCAGATCACCACGGCCGAGATTGCTCAGCAGCCCGAGCTTTGGCGTGATACGCTCAACATCTATCGCGAGAACAAGGAGGCCATCGAGGCCTTCCTGGCCGAGGCTCGCGCTATGGGCGAGGGCCGTCTGTCCGTTGTCTTCACCGGTGCCGGTACGTCCGACTATGTTGGCGATACCTGCGCCCCGTACCTGCGTCACGCTGGCAACACTGATCTCTACGACTTTAAGCCCATCGCCACGACCGACATCGTGAGCGCCCCGCGCGACTTCCTGCGCGCCGAGGATCCCACGCTCGTGGTTTCCTTTGCCCGCTCTGGCAACAGCCCCGAGAGCCTTGCTGCCGTTGCCGTTGCCAAGGAGCTCGTCCACAACGTCAAGTTCCTCAACATCACTTGCGCTCCCGAGGGCAAGCTCGCCGTCGAGTCTGCCGATGATCCCAACGCGCTGACGCTGCTCATTCCGCGCGCCAACGACAAGGGCTTCGCCATGACCGGTTCTTATTCCTGCATGACCCTGCTCTCCACCCTTATTTTCGACACTGCCTCTGACGAGCAGAAGGCCGAGTGGGTCGAGACCATCGCCAAGATGGGCGAGGAGGTCATCTCCCGTGAGCCCGAGATCGCCGATTACCTGGCTGGCGACTTCAACCGCGTGACCTACTTGGGTTCTGGCTCCTTCGGTGGCCTTGCCCAGGAGAGTCAGCTCAAGATCCTTGAGCTCGCTCACGGTCTGGTCGCTACTTCCTACGACACCTCCATGGGCTATCGTCACGGACCTAAGTCCTTCGTCGACGATAAGACGCTCGTCTTCGTGTTCGTCAATAACGACGCCTACACCCGTCAGTACGACATCGACATCCTCAACGAGATCGGTGGCGACGAGATCGCTCAGCACACCATCGCCGTTCAGCAGGAAGGTGCCACCGTCTATGAGGGTGAGTCCTTCACCTTTAAGGGCTACGAGGCACTTCCCGAGGGCTACCTTGCTCTGCCGTTCGTGATGTTTGCCCAGGCTATCAGCTTGCTCAACTCCGTGCGCGTGGGCAACACACCCGATACGCCGAGCCCCACCGGCACGGTCAACCGCGTGGTTAAGGGCGTGACGATTCACCCCTTCACCGCTTAATCGCGTCCCCCTGTAAGGGCGCCCGTCCGCTCATAACGGCGGGCGGGCGCTTTTTGTTTTACGTGAGCTGGGTATAAGCATCACTAAAGTCAACTGCTTTAGAAGCAAGGAGTGCATATGAGCACGTACGCAATTAAGGCTGACAAGTTCTTCTTGCCGGCAGGCCCGCAACTGGGCGGCTATCTTATGGTCGAGGATGGCGTCTTTGGCGCCTGGCAGGCCGACGAGCCCTCTTGTGAGATTAAGGACTACACGGGATCGTGGATCGCACCGGGTATGGTCGATACTCACATCCATGGCTTCTACAACCACTCAACTACCGATAACGATCCCGAGGGCATCGATATCAGCTCGACCGAGCTCGCCCGTCGCGGCACCACCAGCTGGCTGCCCACGACGTTCACCGATGGCGTCGAGCAGATCAAGGACGCCTGCGCCGCCATCGCTCAGGCGGACGAGGGTCGCGGCCCCGACTTCTGCGGTGCTCGCATTCAGGGCATCTACCTGGAGGGCCCCTTCTTTACCATGAAGCACGTGGGCGCGCAGAACCCCGCTTACCTGATCGATCCCTCCGAGGAGGTCTTCGATCAGTGGCAGGAGGCTGCGGGTGGTCGCATCGTTAAGAGCGCCATGGCGGCCGAGCGCGACGGTGCCGCTGCTTATGCGGCCGCTCTGAACGCCAAGGGCGTGGTGACCAGCATCGGTCACTCCGACGCCACCTACGATGAGTGCATCGCCGCTATCAACGCCGGTGCCAGCTGCTTTACGCATACCTATAACGGTCAGCGCGGGCTGCATCACCGTGAGCCCGGTGTCGTGGGCGCTGCCATGTCCACGCCCGAGACCTACGCCGAGATCATCTGTGACGGCAAGCACGTTAACCCTGCCGCCATCAAGGCGCTGCTGCAGGCAAAGGGCTGGCAACACACGGTGCTCATCACTGACTGCCTGGGCTGCGGCGGCATGCCCGAGGGCAGCTACACCAGTGGTGGCATGGACGTCATCATGAAGGACAACCTGTGCTGGCTCGCTGACGGCAAGAGCATTGCCGGCTCGGTGCTCACGCTTGCCCAGGGCGTCAAGAACATCGTCGACTGGGGCATCGCCAGCGCCGATATCGCCATTCGCATGGCAACCGAGGTGCCGGCACGCTCCGCGCACATCGAGGATAAGTGCGGCAGCATCATGCCGGGTCGCGACGCCGACTTTGTCGTGTTCGACCATGAGCTCACCCTCGTCGAGACGTATGTTGGCGGCCAGAGCGTCGGCAACGCCTTTACCGAGTAACGATAGAAAAAGACGGCGGGCCCGAATCTGCTCGGACCCGCCGTATGGGTTAAACGCTCAAAAGCACCTTCACAGTTACAGCTTGTTAGCGATCTTCTTTGCCGTGCGCTTGACGCCGGCCACAAGACCTCCCGCAGGATGCTCCTTTTCGTAGGCTAGACGCTTCTCACGCTTGGCGTACTCTTCGACCATGATGTCGCCATACTCGTCTTCGATCTTGTCGAAGAAGTCGACGGCGCCCTTAATTTCCTCGGCGGTCGGGTGTCCCTTTTGGACACCGCCGGCGAGCTTGAACGGCCCCCACGTATCAAAGCCGGGGCAGCCGTAGACACCCATAAAGATGGCCTGCCTCATGCGGCAGATGCCATCGATATCCTTGCCGTACCACTTGTTTTTGCCACCGTAGGTCATAAGGCCAAACACCTTGTCCTGCGGCTGCAGCACGTTCGTGAGCACGCGTGCCATGTCCTTGTCGATCTCGGAGTAATAGATTCCCGTGGCGACACCGATCAGATGATATTCGTGCAGGTTGGGATACTCGTTTTTGCCAAGCGCCTTGACGTCGAGGGTATCGATCTCGGGGTGTGCCTCGACGATGGCGTCCACGAGCTTTTTCGTATTGCCGTGATGGCGCGAGGCGTAGAGGATGATGGTTCGCATAAGAAGGCCTTTCAGCTGTAATTGCATCAATGTCTGTATGGTACCCCGTTACATGGCTGGGATACCGGACGCGTCGATGAACGTGCGGGTTTGTCCTTTGGTCAGGGCCGAGACGGGTTCTTGCGAGCAAAAAAGCAGTTGTTCGAAAGGATGGGCAATGGAATACGCTCTCTCCAACGATTCGATTTCTATTAAGGTGTCCACGGCTGGCGGTTCGTTTACCTCGATTGAGGCCGGAGGTCGCGAGTATCTGTGGCAGGGCGATCCCGCCGTGTGGTCTGGCCAGGCACCGATTTGCTTCCCGATTTGCGGAGGCTTGCGCGACAACAGCGCCATGACGTTTGCCGGGCATCATGTAAAGCTCGCTCGCCACGGGTTTGCGCGCAAACAGGAGTGGAAGCTGCTGAGCCAAGGCGAGAACGAGCTGGCGATGTGCCTGGCTTCGGAGGATAACGCCGCGCTGCTGAGCGATTATCCGTACCCGTTTAAGCTTGTCGCTCGTTATACGCTCGAGGATACCGCCGTGCGCGTCTCCTATGAGGTGACCAACGAGGGGACCGAGGACATGCCGTTCTTTATCGGCGGTCATCCCGGCTTTAGGTGTCCGCTCGATGAGGGCGAGGCCTATACGGACTACGAGTTGCGCTTTGAGAAAGACGAGGCTGCGGAGCTCTGCACCGCCGTTCCCTCGACTGGCTTGATTGACGTGGCAAACCGCTCCAAGAACCCCATGGTGGGAAAGACGCTGCCCCTGTCGCACGAGCTCTTCGATTTTGCGGAGACCATCTTTGACGTGCTCGAGAGCCGTCAGGTTACGCTTTCTAAGAAGGGGGAGGACAAGGGCGTCCGCCTGAGCTTTGAGGGCTTCCCGTATCTCATTGTGTGGAGTAAGCCCGAGGGCGATTTTGTTGCAGTTGAACCCTGGGGCGGCCTCTCGACCTGCTCCGATGAGGACGACGTACTTGAGCATAAGCGCGGCTGCCTTGTCGCCAAGCCCAAGGAGACCATCGTACGCTCGTTCACGATTGAGATTCTGTAATTCCGTTTTGTCGACTCGTATCGCGAGGCACAAGGAGCCTGCGAGATAAGGAGCTAAAAATGATCCTCACCGTTACGATGAACCCGTCTGTCGATACGCGCTATCAGCTCGATGAGCTCATTATCGACGACGTCAACCGCGTGACGCCCGAAAAGACCGCCGGCGGCAAGGGCCTCAACGTGGCCCGTGTGCTGGGTCAGCTGGGCGACGACGTTGTGGCAACCGGTCTACTCGGCGGCCACATGGGCGCCTACATGGCTGAGCTCATGGACGCCAACGGTATTAACAACGACTTTGTGCCCATCAAGGGCGAGACTCGAATTTGCCTCAACATTCTCCACGCCGGCAACCAGACCGAGCTGCTCGAGAGCGGCCCGACAATTGCCCCCGAGGAGCTCGATGCCTTTACCGCCAAATTTACTGAGCTTGCGGGCAAGGCCGACGTTGTCACCATTTCGGGTTCTCTGCCCCGCGGTGTCGAGGCAGACTACTATGCCAAGATCACGGGCATTGCCGAGAACGCCGGCGCCAAGGTGCTGCTCGATACCTCGGGCGCTTCGCTCGAGGCCGCCCTTAAGTCCGAAATTAAGCCCGAGCTGGTCAAGCCTAACCTGACCGAGATCAACGGCCTTCTGGGCACGAGCTTTACCACCGACGATGTGGACGAGCTCCGTGCCGCGCTCGCCTCTGACGCCCGTTTCTCCGATATCCCCTGGGTCGTCGTGTCCATGGGCGCTGCCGGCTCCGTTGGCTTCCACAATGGCCGTGCGTTCCGCGCAAAGACGCCCGATATCCCTGCCGTTAACGCCACGGGCTCTGGTGACTCCACTATCGCAGGCTTCGCACATGCCATCGCTGCTGGCGCAGACGACGAGACGGTGCTGCGTACCGCCAACACCTGCGGCAAGCTCAACGCCATGGATCCCATGACCGGCCATCTGGTCATGGACCGTTGGGACGAGGTCTACAACGGCGTTGTCGTGACTGAGCTGTAAGAGTTTGGGCGACGGCTCCGGCATCGCTTGCTAGCTCATGTTGACGACAAGTGCGGTAGCATTATGCCGGGGCGCGACGCCGACTTTGTCGTGTTCAATCCCGACCTTACCCTGGTCGAGACGTATGTGGGTGGCAACAGCGTCGGTAACGCGTTTATCGAGTAGCCGCCAAAGGAACGATCCGAGAGGGGATTTAGATGATTTACGGTGCACTGGGCGATATCGAGGAGTACCGCGGAATGCTCAAGGGCCTCGACGTGCTGATTGATTGGCTCGAGGAGAACGATCCGGCGGAGCTCGAGGTCGGCAGCCATCCGATTCTGGGCGACAAGGTCTTTGCGAACGTCATGGCTCCTACGACGCGTCCCGAGGCCGAGGCTCACTATGAGACGCATCAGCGCTATCACGACCTGCAGATCGACATTGAGGGTCGCGAGGCCTTTAAGGTTGCCACGGGCAGCCTGACGCTGGTCCAGGAGTTTGACGAGAAGGACGACTACGATCTGGTCGATTCCGACGCCTCGATCGCCGGCGATCTTGCTGACGATAAGTTTGCACTGTTCGTTGCCGGCGAGCCTCATATGCCCACGCTCGAGTTCCCGGACGATGGCGCGCAGCCGGTCAAGAAGATCTGCTTTAAGCTGCTTGCAGATGCTTACTGGGAAGAGTAACGAACTGCTCGTGAGCTAGCGTGATTTCCCTTGGGGAACGCGTTTGAGCCCCGCTGATCGCGGTCCCCTTGGGGATTGCGGTTGGCGGGGCTTGTTGTTGAGTAGGGGAGTTGCCGACGGCGTTGTGCTTGGATTGGCGGATGCACGCTCGAAATCGGCAACAAAAAAGCCGCCCGAAGGCGGCTATCTTGTGCAATGGAGCCAGCGACCGGGCTCGAACCGGTGACCCCCGCTTTACGAGAGCGGTGCTCTACCAACTGAGCTACGCTGGCGGCCATGTGATGACGCAACTGAGGCGTCAACGGCTGTCTATGATACGGGACATCGCAAATCCGCGCAAGTGTTCTGACGGCTTTTCTCACTTTAAATGCACTAATATTGGAGACGTGATGTCTTGCTCTTACGGGTCTCAAACAGAATGGGGTGGCGATGGCTCAACCCAAGATTCTTCTCACACGCATCGATGACCGGTTTATTTACGGGCAAGACGTTGAGCTGTGGAACGAAGTCGTGGGTTCCAACCTTGTTTTAATCGTCAACGATGAGATTGCGGCTGATTCGCGCAAGTGGGCCCCTATGAGGGTGGCGACACCCGAGGGTGTCTGGACGCGGTTTTTCTCGGTGCAAAGGACTGTCGACATCATTCATACCGCAACGCCGCGCCAAAGGATTCTCATCATGGTGGCGTCGCCCACGGATGCACTCGCGCTGGTTAAGGGTGGTGTGCCGATCACCAGGATCAGCATTGGCCATATGCAGGCGGGGGAGGGCAAGCACCCCATAACGCCCGCAGTCGCCGTAGACGATACGGACATCGCTGCCTTCAAAGAGCTACAAGAACTCGGCATAGAGCTAGAAATCCGTTACCTCCCCAGCTCCAATCCCGACCCCATCCAACTAGTCATTGGGGACGTTCTTAAATGACTAGTCAAACGGGACACCCTTGGCACTTGGGGACGTTCCTTTTGTGCCGGCCTTTTAGGAACGTCCCCAAGTGTCGGCAGATTGGGACAGTCCTTCTCGCCAAACGTTAAAGACTGTCCCCAATGACT
>CATZIG010000031.1 GCA_958419975.1 uncultured Collinsella sp. | reverse complement strand
GGCATGAAAAAGGCAGGGCATTGACCTTCTGGTCATGCCCTGCCTTTTGAATGACAAATTGTCGCCTTGGGCGGCGCGCAGCGTCGAGCCGTTACGGCGTTTGGTAAAACGCCGTAACTTAGTAGTTGGCTTCGTAGCCGTTGCCGTCGCCGGTGGGCTCTTCGTAGTAGTCCGAATCGCTCGAATCGCTTGAGTCATCGGGATCGTCAGAGCTGACCGATGAGGTTGCGGTACCGTTTGCGTAGTCGTCAGACGTGTTGTTGTTCAGGTCGCCGATCGTAGAGCTGGAACCGTCGGAAAGACCCATGGTGTTGGGACCCTTGGGATCCTTGCCGGCATCGACGCGCTCCATCATTTCCTTGAGCTCGTCCTCGTAGACAAAGACGTAGCTCACACCGTCGATCATGGTGCTGTCGTCGGCGTACGAGGGCAGGTTGGCCGAGTAGATACCGTCGACATCCATACCGCGCATGGCGTTGACCGTAGCCACGATATCCTGAACGCTCATATCGGTTACAAGCATATCGGACAGCGAATTAACCAGGCCAAAGATCTTCGTGGCATCGAAGTTATTGAGAATCTGGTTGGCAAGGGCGCCAAGCACCTGACGCTGGTGGCGCATGCGCGTGTAATCGCCGTCGGCATAGGTGTAGCGGCAGCGGGCATAGGTAAGGGCGGTGGCACCGTCCATATGCTGCTGGCCAGCGGTAATCTTGATATCCAGGTGCTCGGGGTCGTCAACATCATCGGTTGCGTTAATGTCGATACCGCCAACCGAATCAATCAGCGCCTGCATACCGTCGAAGCTGACCTCGGCATAGTGGGAAATCTGAACACCGCACAGCTCGTTGACCGCCTCGACCATGGCCTCGGCACCGCCAACGGTATGGCAGGCGTTGATCTTCATGGTCTCGCCCTTGTACTCGACCTTGGTGTCGCGCGGAACGGAAATGAGCGTCGCCTGCTTTTGCGTGGGGTCGATGCGTGCCAAGATAATCGAGTCGGCACGATACGTATCCTCGCCCGGACGGCCGTCGGTGCCAAGAAGCAGCACGTAGAACGGATCCTTTGCCTCATCGGTGTCAACCAGAACCCGACGCAGATTGTCGGTAATGACATTAGAATCGCCGAGCTTGCCCATAATGGTGGCAAACCACAGGCCGGCAGCGGTAGTGGCACTCAGCAGCACGCCAAGCACGACAATGAGCGCGACGTGACGAATCGTGTGGCTACGACGACGTTGACGAGCGCGCTCGGAATAGCGAGCCACGTTATCGCGACTGTAGATCTTGGCCTGCGCACCAGTTGAGGGTCTTCGGGCGGTGGTATCCGCGAGGGGCTTTTTATTAAACATAGGCAACCTGTATTAGTAGATGACGGGATCGGGGACGGTAGCATGCTCGACATGCGCGCCGAGCGCCTGCAGCTTTTCGACAAACTGCTCGTAGCCGCGCTTGATATGATGGATGGCCGAAACCTCGGTCGTCCCGTCGGCGATCAAGCCCGCTACGACGAGGGCCGCTCCGCCACGCAGATCGGGCGAGGTAACCTGTGCACCCGAGAAGCCCTTGACGCCATGAATCATGGCATGATGGCTCTCGATACGAATGTCGGCACCCATGCGTACCAGCTCAGAGGCAAACATAAAGCGATTCTCGAAGATGTTCTCGGTGATAACGGAGCTACCGTCGGCAAGGGCGGAGAGTACCATAATCTGCGCCTGCATGTCCGTCGGGAAGCCGGGGAACGGAAGCGTCTGGATGTCGACCGGCTTGATACGCTCGGCACGGTTCACATGGACGCCATCCTCGACGCGCTCGCAGTCGATACCCATGAGCTCCATCTTCTTGAGCACCATGCCCAAGTGAATGGGGCAAAAGCCCGTGACATCGACACCGCGATCGTCGGCCATCAACGCACCTGCAACGATAAAGGTACCGGCCTCGATGCGGTCGCCCACCACGCGATGGGTAACGGGATGGAGCTCTTCCACGCCTTCGATAGTCACGACGGGCGTACCGGCGCCTACAATCTTGGCGCCCATCTCGTTGAGCATGTTGGCGAGATCGACAATCTCGGGCTCGCGGGCGGCATTGTCGATAACCGTGGTGCCCTGTGCGCGCACAGAGGCCATGATGAGGTTCTCGGTCGCACCGACGCTGGCGAACTCGAGCGTGACGGTGGTACCGCGCAGACCTTGGGGCGCATTAGCGTTGATGTAACCGTGGGCGGTATCGAACTCAACGCCCAGGGCCTCGAGACCCAGAATGTGCATATCGATCTTGCGAGCACCCAGGTTGCAGCCGCCCGGCATGGCAATCTTGGCGCGATGGAAGCGGCCCAGCAGGGGTCCCATGACGGCGGTGGAAGCACGCATCTTGGCAACGAGCTCGTAGGGGGCCTCCCAAGAATCGACCTGAGAGGTATCAATCTCGAGCGTGTGCTCGTCAAGGACATCGATTGTGGCGCCCATGCCCTTGAGCACCTTGCCCATCACGTGAACATCGGAAATATCGGGCACGTTCTGCAGCGTCGTCTTGCCCGGCGCCAGAAGCGTTGCCGCCATGAGTTTGAGCGCGGAGTTCTTGGCACCCGAGACGGGCACGGAGCCTCCGATGGCGTGGCCACCCTCAACGCGGATAATATCCAAGGTCTACCCTTTCAAAAAGCATGCCCGGGGTGGCTGGGCCATCCCGGGCATGATGTGTTCGCAAATGGTCGAACGTAAATCGTTTGACTATTGGGCAAGCTTGAGCTTACACCATGCGATTTCATTATAGAGGTAGGCGCGGCGTGCATCATCCTCCGACAAATTACCCAGCTTCTCTTCAAAACCTTGAATATCAGCTTTAAGCTTGTCGGCATCGACGGTCGCCAAATCGCAAGCGCGCTCGGCGAGAACGGTCACGACATCGTCCGCAACCTGGGCATAGCCGCCGGCCACGGCAAACGTGTGGTCGACAGTGCCCATGGCCTTATCGGAAACGCGAACGTAACCGCGGTCGATCGTGCAGATCTCGCTGGAGTGAGCAGGCAGAACGCCAAACTCGCCATCCGTGGACGGAATCGACACAAACGCAGCGTCGCCCTCATAGGCGCAGCTCACGGGGCACACGATGCGGATACGCATAACCTACTTCTCCCCCATCTTGCGGGCGCGCTCACGCACGTCCTCAATCGTGGAAGCATAGCGGAAAGCCTGCTCGGGCAGGTCATCGGCCTTGCCGTCGACAATCTCGGCGAAAGAGCGGACGGTATCCTCGACGCGGACGTAGACACCGGGGTTGCCGGTGAACTTCTCGGCGACGTGGAAGGACTGCGAGAGGAACTGCTGAATCTTACGGGCACGGTTGACCGTAAGACGCTGCTCCTCGGACAGCTCGTCCATACCCAGAATGGCGATGATGTCCTGAAGGTCGGAGTACTCCTGCAGGAGCTCCTGGACCTTGACGGCGACACGGTAGTGCTCCTCGCCGACGATCGAGGGATCGAGAGCGTCGGAGGAAGATGCGAGCGGGTCGATAGCCGGGAACAGGCCGAGCGACGAAATGCTACGCGAAAGAACCGTGGTGGCGTCGAGGTGCGTAAACGTCGTGGCAGGCGCCGGGTCGGTCAGGTCGTCGGCGGGGACGTAGACAGCCTGGACGGAGGTAATGGAGCCCGTCTTGGTCGAGGTAATGCGCTCCTGGAGGTCGCCCATCTCGGTTGCCAGCGTGGGCTGGTAACCAACGGCGGACGGCATACGGCCCAGCAGTGCGGAAACCTCGGAACCGGCCTGGGAGAAGCGGAAGATGTTGTCGATAAACAGCAGAACGTCCTGGCCGCGATCGCGGAAGTACTCAGCGGTGGTAAGGCCAGCCAGACCGATGCGCAGACGCGCTCCAGGCGGCTCGTTCATCTGACCATAGACCAAGCAGGTCTTGTCGATAACGCCCGACTCACTCATCTCGAGATAAAGGTCGGTACCCTCACGGGTACGCTCGCCGACGCCGGTGAACACCGAAGTGCCGCCATGCTCCTGGGCGAGGTTGTTGATGAGCTCCTGAATCAGAACGGTCTTGCCGACGCCGGCGCCACCGAACAGACCCGTTTTGCCGCCACGAATGTAGGGCTCGAGCAGGTCGACGGCCTTAATGCCGGTCTCGAAGATCTCGGTCTTGGTGGTGAGCTCGTCGAAGCGGGGCGCTGCGTGGTGGATGGGGTAGAACTCCTCCACCTCGGGCATAGGCTTGCCGTCGACGGGCTTGCCCATGACGTTCCAAATGCGGCCGAGCGTCTTGGGGCCAACGGGCATCTTCATGGGCTCACCGGTATCGGTGGCAATGAGACCACGCTGCAGACCGTCGGTCGAGGACATGGCGACCGTGCGGACGACGCCGCCCGGAAGCTGGCTCTCGACCTCGAGGATCGTGCTCAGGTGACCGATCGGGGTCTCGGCCTCGACCGTGAGCGCGTTGTAGATCGGGGGCACCGCACCGTCAAACTTGACGTCAACGACAGGGCCGATGATTCGCACGATGCGACCATCACCGGCAGTCGTCTTCTTGGTGGCTTCCTCGACCGCAAGCTGTACGGTGTTATTAGCCATTACTGTTCCTCCAATGCTGAGGCTCCGCCGACGATCTCGTTAATCTCGGTCGTGATCGAAGCCTGGCGCACGCGACTATACGTGCGGGTAAGGGTCGAGATGATCGCGGTGGCGTTTTCCGTCGCGGAGTGCATGGCCTTGCGGCGTGCACCCTGCTCGGCAGCCGCCGAATCAATCAGGGCCTGGTAGATGACCGTCAGTATATACGACGGCACAAGTTTGCCGAGAACATGCTCGGGAGAGGGCACGAACTCGAACGTGGACGAGATGCGCTTAGGGGCGTCGGTCTCGTTCTTACGCGGACCGTGGGCCATAGCGATCATCTCGGGGTCGAGCGGCAGCAAATGCTCGACGCGAAGCTCCTGATCCACGCGGTTCTTGGCGTGGTGATAAACAAGCTCGACACGGTCAAGCTCACCGGCACGATACGCATCGCAGATATGAGAGGAGATCATGCGGGCCTGATTGAAATCGGGCTCGGAGGAATTGCCCTCAAAGTGCATGACGACGTTTGCGCGGTCGCGGAAATACGTGGCCGGCTTGCGTCCACACGCAATGATCTCGCACTCGATGCCATCGTTCGCCCAAGAAGCGGCGAGCTTTTCGGCCGTGCGCTCCACCGTCGTATTGAAACCGCCGGCAAGGCCGCGGTCCGAGGCAATAACGACAATCAGGCCATGCTTGACGCTCTCATGCTTATGCAGCATGGGATCGGTGCCCGTGCAGGAGGCGTCGCCGGCGACCGTCAACATGACGTCGGTCAGCGCCTCCTTATAGGGCTCGGCCTGCTTGGAGCGATCGAGGGCACGACGGATCTTGGCCGTAGAGACCATCTCCATCGTGCGCGTGATCTGCTTGGTCGTGGTAACCGAGGAGATTCGCTTCTTAATGTCGCGAAGGTTGGCCATAGGGCTTAGTTCTCCTCTGATCCAGTCGTATCGGCATGGTGCTTGGCCATGAACTGCTGCTTGAAGTCACCGATAACGCGCAGGAGCTCAGCCTTGGTGTCATCGTCGATCTTCTTGGCGCGAACCTTATCGAGCAGCGAGCCAAAGCCGTTGTCCAGGTACTCGATAAGCTCAGCGCGGAAAGGCAGCACGTCGGCGATCTCCAGGTCGTCCAGGAAGCCCTCGTTGCCTGCAAACAGAACTGCAATCTGCTCGCCAACCTCAAACGGCTTGTAGCGCGGCTGCTTAAGGAGCTCAGTCATGCGAGCGCCGTGGGTAAGCTGCTTTTGCGTGGCCTCGTCGAGGTCGGAGCCGAACTGCGTAAAGCCGGCGAGCTCCTGGTACGAAGCGAGGTCAAGACGAAGATTGCCGGCAACCTGCTTCATGGCCTTGGTCTGTGCGTCGCCACCGACGCGGGACACGGAGATACCCACGTCGACTGCCGGGCGCTGGCCCTGGAAGAAGAGCTCGGACTGCAGGTAGATCTGACCATCGGTAATGGAAATGACGTTGGTCGGAATGTAGGCCGAGACGTCGCCGTCCTGGGTCTCGATGATCGGCAGAGCCGTCATGGAGCCGTAACCGTTCTTCTTGGACATCTTGACGGCACGCTCGAGCAGACGAGAGTGCAGGTAGAAGATGTCGCCAGGATAGGCCTCGCGTCCGGGCGGACGATGCAGCGTCAGCGACATCTGACGGTAGGCCACAGCCTGCTTGGACAGGTCGTCGTAGATGACGAGCACGTGGCCGCCGGGGTTGGTCTCGCTGGCAGGCTTACCGTCCTCGCCGTTGTACATGAAGAACTCGCCGATAGCGGCACCGGCCATAGGCGCGATGTACTGCATAGGGGCGGAATCGGCAGCGGTTGCCGAAACGATGATGGTGTAGTCGAGCGCACCGTGCTGGGCGAGGGTCTCACGGATGTTGGCAACCGTGGAAGCCTTCTGGCCGATGGCGACATAGATGCAGACCATGCCCTTGCCACGCTGGTTGAGGATAGCGTCGATGGCAATGGCGGTCTTACCGGTCTTACGGTCGCCGATGATGAGCTCACGCTGACCACGGCCGATAGGCACCATGGAGTCGATGGCCAACAGACCGGTCTGAACCGGCTCGCACACCGGGGTACGGTCGATGACGCCGGGGGCCTTAAACTCGATAGGACGACGGTGCGTGGCGACAATGTCACCCAAACCGTCGATAGGCTGGCCGAGCGGATTGACGACGCGGCCGAGCATGGCACGGCTCACGGGGATATCCATAATGCGGCCAGTGGTGCGGCACTCGTCGCCTTCCTTGATGGAGTCGACGGCACCAAACAGAACGGCGCCGACCTCGTCACGGTCAAGGTTCTGGGCAAGGCCGAAGACGGTCTCACCGGTATCGGAGCTCTTGAACTCCAGAAGCTCGCCTGCCATGGCGCTCTTGAGGCCGGTGACGCGCGCGATGCCGTCGCCTACCTCGTCGACCGTTGAAACCTCATGCGTATCGACCGTCGCGGAGAGGTTCGTGAGCTGCTCCTGCAGTTTCTTGGCGATATCCTGGGCATTGAGGGTTTCGGACATTAGGCTTCACCTCCGTACGAATTAGCAGAGTTTGCGAGGGTCTCCTGCGCGATGCGCAGCTGCGTCTTGACGGAAATGTCACGACGCTCGCCGCGAGCCTCGAGCACCAGGCCGCCCACGATAGACGGGTCGACCTGCTCGATAAGGAATACCTTGCGGCCGAAGTCCTGCTCGCATTTCTTAGTGATGGTTTGACGCAGCTCGTCGTCGAGCGGGATCGCCGTGGTGACGGTCACGCCCACTACATCCTCGTCTTCCTCGGCAACATACTTAAAGGCAGCTGCCACCTTGGGAAGAAGGTCGAGCTGGTCGCGCTTGGACATGGTGTCGAGCACGGCGATGATCTCGGGGCTGGCGGAAGCCAGGCGCTCGATCATCTCGAGGTCCTCGAACACATGGTTCTCGGCCTTGGCGGCTTCCATGAGGGAGCGCGCGTAGGTCTCGAGCACCTTGTCCTGATAGCGGCTAGTCGGCATTCAGGCTACCTGCTTCCTGGATGTAGCGCTCGATGAGCTTCTTCTGCCCGGCCTCGTCCTCGAGTGCCTCGCCCACGATCTTGGTGGCGACGGCAACGGACAGGTCGGCGATGGAGCTCGCGGCACCGGCGTAGATGGACTTGCGCTCGTCCTCGACGGTCGTATGGGCCTTGGCGATGATCTCCTCGGCCTCCTTGTGAGCAGCCTCGATGATACGGGCGCGCTCGGACTCGGCGTCCTTACGGGCCTCGAGAACGATGTCGGCAGCCTGACGACGGGCGTCAGTGACGATCGAGTCGGACTCAGCGCGCTTAGCGATAGCCTCCTGCTTGGTCTTCTCGGCCTCGTCGAGGCTCTCCTCGATCTTCTTGCCGCGCTCCTCCATGGTTTTCATGATGCCCGGCAGGGCGACCTTGGCCAGCACGATCCAGATGATCAGGAAGGCGATAAGCGCCGGGATGAACTCCGCCATCTTAGGGATGAGGATGTCCGCACCGGCGGCGCCGTCCTCGGCGAACGCGGAAACCGGCATGAGCAGCGCGGCCGCGGACGCGGAGAGTGCGATCGCGCTCTTCTGGGATGAAAGATTCATACTTGACGCTCCGTGCTATTTAACGATCAGCGCGACAACGAAGCCGATCAGAGCCAGAGCCTCGCCGAAGGCGGAGCCCATGATGAAGACGGTGAACACGCGGCCCTGGACCTCAGGCTGACGGGCCATAGCACCCGTAGCACCCAGAGCAGACAGGCCGATAGCAAGACCAGCGCCGATAACACCGAGACCGTAACCGATAACTCCCACGATTCCTCCTTTGTCGTGCGTGTCTTATTTCACGCAGGATAACCTTTTTATAACTGCCGGGCTCCATGGGTACGGGCGCCGGCGGTTTAACGAATTGCCTTACCTTTATGGCACGAACGGAAGACTACTCCTCCTCCGCGACCTCCTCTGCCTCGGAGACGTACACGGCGGTAAGGACCGTGAAGACGTAAGCCTGGATGGCGCCGACCACAAGCTCGATCGCATAGATCAGGATGAGGATGGCAAGCCAGGCCAGCGAAGGCAGGGCGCCGACGGCGTGGGCCGCGGAAACCTGCTGAAGCAGCGGCTGCATGAACATGCTCGCCATGATGGCGAACGAGCCCATGACCACGTGTCCTGCGAACATGTTGCAGAACAGACGGACGGCGAGCGTGATGAGGCGCAGGAAGGTCGAGAAAAGCTCGACGACCCACACAAGCACGTTCATCGGGAAGCTCACGCCCTGCGGGGCGAGGCTCTTGATGTAGCCGATCACGCCGTGAGCCTTGCATCCGTAGTAGATGAAGTACACGAAGGCGAAGATGGCGAGCGCGGCGGTGGAGCCGATTGCGCCGGTGCCGGGCTTCATTCCCGGAATCAGGCCGATCATGTTATTGATCAGGATGAACAGGAAAAGCGAGCACAGGAACGGGAAGTGCTTCTTCCAGTTCTCACCCACGACGCCCTTGCCGATATCGTTCTCGACGTACTCGATGATGTACTCGAAACCGTTGACGAAGAAGCCCTTGGGAACCAAGGTCTGCTTCTTCTTGAACACGGCCAGGACGATCAGGAGCACGATCGTGGAGACGATCAGCCAAAACGAGTACTGCGTGATGCCGCAGCTCAGATCGCCCACGACGGGGGTGGAGCTGAACTCGCTGACCAGATGATTAATCTCATCAGGCAGCTTTTCAAAAATTTCCACGACTTACCTTTCGACCTCATGAGGATCTCGCAGCGCCTTGGCGACACGAACCGTGCAGGCGGCCATAAAGGCCACGAAGCCGATTGCCTCGCCCAGGAGGAACATGCGAAATGCCTCTCCGAACAACACAAACACAACCAAGGTAAAAACGAGCAGGGCGATTGCCGAGACCGCCAGACTCACCATGCCCTTGAGCATGTCCGCATTCTGCTTATCGTCAAGAACCGGCTTGAGCGTAAAAACAAAGGGAAGAAAGGCGATTGCGCCCGCGATGGCGCCTGCAACGATAGCGAGCAGATCGGCTACCTGAAACACTGGCGTCCTCACTTTCCTTTTTAACGCTTCACAGAACAGTTCCCGCCAAACATTGGTGACTATTGTACGAGCCAATCGCTAAAGTACAACCGAAAAAGCATCGGTTAATACGCACCTGTTCGTTTTCTTAAGACCTTCTTTATGCCGCAGGTACGGTAATACGTTTTTTCGCGAACCCCTCTGGGCTAAACGTCCGTTAACAGGAGTGCGCGTGGACGTCTTTTACTCGCCCGCGCGCACCATTTCTTCGTATTTGTGACCGTAGCCGACAAGGCCCGACGACTACAGCGTGCCGTAGATACGGTCACCAGCGTCGCCCAGGCCGGGGACGATGTAGGAGGCCTCGTGGAGGTGGTCGTCGATGGCGCAGGTATAGATATGCACATCGGGATCTTTCTCGGTCAGCGACTTGAGGCCCTCGGGGGCCGCGACGATGCACAGCATGCGGATGTCCTTGACACCGCGCTCGCGCAGATAGCTGATAGCCATCTCGGCAGAACCGCCCGTGGCGAGCATGGGATCGACGACCAGGCAGATACGCTGGTCGATATCCTTGGGCATCTTGCAGTAATACTCATGTGGTTCGTGGGTGACCTCGTCGCGCTCCATGCCAATGTGGCCCACGCGGGCAGAGGGCACCAGGTCGAGGATGCCGTCGACCATGCCAAGACCTGCACGCAGAATGGGGACGATGGCGAGCTTCTTGCCGGCAAGATGCTTAAACGTGGCGGTGGTGATGGGGGTCTCGACTTCGACGTCTTCCATGGGCAGGTCGCGCATGGCCTCGTAGCCGTCAAAAAGTGCGAGTTCGCGCACGAGCTGGCGGAACTGGTTGGTGCCGGTCGACTTATCGCGCAGGATCGACAACTTGTGCTGGACGAGCGGATGGTCGACAAGCGTCACGCGGGACGCATCGTAGGTAACGGTCATGGGTTGATTGCCCCTTTCGTTGCGGCCGCAAAACGACCTTGCTGACATGGCGCACAGCGATGTTGCCGCCGCCCGCCATGCATAAGTTTAGCGGTTTGTTGTATCGAGCGCTCCGTCACAGCCCTACTGAGCGGTGCTGAGCGAACGCTTGACCGCATCGTGCCAACCGTCCAGGTTGCGCTCGCGACGCTCAACAGACATATGGGGATGGAACGTCTTGATGATCTGGGCGTTTTGCTCCAGCTCCTCCAGATCCTCCCAATACCCAACCGCAAGGCCTGCCAAATACGCGGCACCGATCGCCGTGGTCTCCACCGACTCACATTGCAGCACGGGGATATCCAGCAAGTCTGCCTGGAACTGCATGATGAACTCGTTGCGCGAGGCGCCGCCATCGACGGACAGGCGCTCGATCGAAAGACCCACGTCCTGCTCCATGGCACGCAGCACGTCATAGCTCTGATAGGCCATGGACTCGCAAGCGGCACGCACGATGGTCGCGCGAGTCGAGGCGCCGGTCAGACCGCATACGATGCCGCGGGCGTGCGCGTCCCACCAAGGTGCACCCAAGCCCGCGAAAGCGGGAACGAAGTAGCAGCCCTCGTTGTCGCTGATCGAGGAGGCGAGCCGTGCCGATTCGGATACGTTGGAGATAACGCCCATGTTGTCGCGCAGCCAGTTCATCGTTGAGCCGGCGGCAAAAATAGAACCCTCGAGCGCATAGCTGACCTTGCCGTCCGCAGCGATACCGATGGTGGAGACCAGGCCATTCTTGGATTCGACGATCTCGTCGCCGGTATTCATGAGCATAAAGCAGCCCGTGCCATAGGTGTTTTTGGTCTGGCCGGGATGGAAGCAGCAGTGACCGAACAGCGACGCCTGCTGGTCGCCCGCCACACCCATGATGGGCGGCATGTTGGTCATGATGTCGCTCGCGACGTGACCGTAGTCACCGGAGCTCCAGCGAACCTCGGGCATCATGGAACGTGGAACGTCAAAGAGCGCCAGCAGGTCATCGTCCCAGTCCAGCGTATGAATATTGAAGAGCGCTGTGCGGCTGGCATTGGTGTAGTCGGTGGCGAAGGTTTGGCCGCCGGTGAGGTTGTAGATGAGCCAGGTGTCGATGGTGCCAAACATAAGGTCGCCCGCCGCTGCGCTCTCGCGCGCGCCGTCGACGTTGTCGAGGATCCACTGCACCTTGGAAGCCGAGAAATACGGGTCGAGCGTAAGGCCGGTGCGGGAACGCACCAACTCCTCGCAGCCCTGCTCGACCAGTTTATCGATTGTCATGGCGGTGCGGCGACACTGCCACACGATGGCGTTGTAGATAGGCTGGCCGCTCACGCGGTCCCACACCACTGTGGTCTCGCGCTGGTTGGAGATACCGATGGCGGCGATGCGATCGGAATGGATGCCGCTCTTAAACTGGACCTCCATCATCACGCCGATCTGGCTGGCAAGCACCTCCGTGGGATCCTGCTCCACCCAGCCGGGGCGCGGGAAGCTGGTTTTGACGCTACGACGCGCCTGAGCGACGATGCAGCCGTACTCGTCGACGATGGTCGCGAGTACCGAGGTGGTGCCGCAGTCGAGCGCCATGATGTAGGAACCGCCAAAGCTAAACGAGGCGTCTTCCATACCCAGGCTACCTAGATTCAACGACATCGCTTACACCTTTCTATTGCATCGGGTCGGACAGGACCCGCTCGATCTCTGATGCGGGAAGCGCGCCTTGACGCAGGATCCGGAGCTCGCCATGCTTAAACGTCACGATGGTCGAAGCGTCGCGGCACGGGGTCTCGCCCGCGTCGACGGCCACATCGACCCCCTCCAGAATGCGGTCCTCAACGTCGGCAAAGTTTGCCGGCGCGGGCGCGCCGTGCGTGTTGGCGCTGGTGCAGGCAAGGGGACTGCCGCAGGCGCGGATGAGCGCTTGCACCACGGGCGAGGCCGAAGCGCGAAGTGCCACCGTGTCGTCGGCGGCGCGCATAAAGGTCGGCACGCAGGGGGCCGCCTTGACCACGATAGTCAGGGCACCCGGCCAGCATCGTCGGGCGAGCACGCGGGCCTCATGAGGGATATCCACGCCATAGCGGTCGAGCGCCTCGGCATCATCGACCAGCCAGGCAACCGTTTGGGTAAGCTCGCGCTGCTTGAGGGTAAAGATACGACGATAGCCGGTACCGAGTGCGGGGACCGCGGCACCGTTGACGGTGGCCTGCGGATCGCGCGGCCACGATGGGAATTCGCTTGTATCTTGGGGCACGGCGTCCGAGAAGGCATTGACCGCCACGGCGACACCGTAGACCGTCTCGGTTGGAATAAGCGCCAAACCGCCGCGACCGAGTAGCTCGGCCGTGCGCTCGACTGCAAGCCGATGCGGCTCGCGCGCTCCCTCGTATACCCGATAGACCGTCTGCATGTGTATGCCAGCCCCTTACGCTCTGGTGCAAGTTTGTTTACTGTGGGGCATTCTCGCACGAAACGTTCAACCTATTTGCCCAGAGCGCATGTTGGTTTGGTGAGCGGCTCGAGTAGTCGGTGAAAGTGAGGGGGTTATTGGACGGCTACGAACTTCTTTGGTCTTCCGGCGTGACGTTCTTGGGCGGCGTAACGCTCGATGCTGTCTATCGTTATCATCCGACGGCCATCGACGAGTTCAACATCGAGCTTTCCGGCTTTGACCAGCGCGGTAATCCGCGGAGCGGAGACTTTGAGGTCCAGCGCCGCGTCTTTAAATGTTCGGCACGCCGCTTCCCGAGCGTCCTCGTGGTCGATTTCGACTGAAAGGGCCACGACCTCGGCCGAGCGTTCGTACCCTGCCGGAGTCAAACCGTTGTTGAGGTCGTCGGCCAAAAACGCCATCAGCGCCTCGGTGGCATGGGCAATCGCTTCTTCGCGCGTATCGCCATCGGCAAAAGCGCCGGGAATCTGCGGGAAGCTGGCGCAGTAACCGTCGTCTTCTTTTATGAGAACGCAGTCATAGGTAAATCGCTG
>CATZIG010000030.1 GCA_958419975.1 uncultured Collinsella sp. | reverse complement strand
CTTGAGGATGTAGGACGTACCCACGGTAATGGGCTCGCGGCACTCCTCGCCGGTGCGGCCGTCGAACAGGCGGGTCTTGCCGCGCTCGTCAAGCTGGGTGACAAACTCGGGACGCATGTGATCGCCAAAGGCAGCGGTGGCCTTGTTGAGCATGTTCTTGTTGGCGCGACGGATGACCTCGGCGATCTCGTCCTCCTTGGCGCCGTCGAAGACGGGCGTCGAGACGAAGAACGGACCGGGGACATACTTGTCGGAGTCGGCATCCTCGGTATCCCAACCGCAGGCAGCAGCCCAGCCAAGGTGGCACTCGAGCAGCTGACCGACGTTCATACGCGAAGGAACGCCCAGCGGGTTGAGGATAACGTCGATCGGGGTACCGTCAGCCATGTAGGGCATGTCCTCGACCGGCAGAACGTTACAGATAACGCCCTTGTTGCCGTGGCGACCGGCGATCTTATCGCCCTGCTGGATCTTACGACGCTGGGCGACGTAGACGCGCACCTGCTCGTTGACGCCGGGGGCCAGGTCGTCGCCGTTATCGCGGCTAAAGCGGACGACGTCGATGACGCGGCCATAAGCGCCGTGAGGCATCTTGAGGGAGGTGTCGCGAACATCGTGAGCCTTGGCACCGAAGATGGCGCGCAGCAGGCGCTCCTCGGCGGTCAGAGCGCTCTCGCCCTTAGGCGTGACCTTGCCGACCAGGATGTCGCCAGGGCCGACCTCGGCGCCGATGCGGATGATGCCGTCCTCGTCGAGGTTGGCAAGCATGTCCTCGGAGAGGTTCGGGATCTCGCGAGTGATCTCCTCGGGGCCGAGCTTGGTGTCGCGGGCGTCGATCTCGTGACGGGTGATATTGATGGTCGTCAGCAGGTCCTCGGCCACCAGACGCTCGGACACGACGATACCGTCCTCGTAGTTGAAGCCTTCCCACGGCATGTATGCCACGGTGAGGTTCTGGCCCAGTGCGAGCTCGCCATGATCGGTCGAAGGACCGTCGGCCAGAGGCTCGCCCTGCTCAACGGTGTCACCGACGCGCACGAGCGGACGGTGGTTGATGCAGGTGGACTGGTTGGAGCGCTGGTACTTGGCCAGGTGATACTCGTCCATGCCGCCGGCGTGCTTGACGATAATCTTGGAGGCGTCGGCATAGATGACTTCGCCGGCGTTCTTGGCCAGGGTAACCTCGCCAGAGTCCAGGGCGGCGCGACGCTCCATGCCGGTACCGACATAGGGAGCGGCGGGGTGAACCAGCGGCACGGCCTGACGCTGCATGTTGGCGCCCATGAGCGTACGCTTGGCGTCGTCGTGCTCGAGGAACGGAATCAGCGTGGCTGCGACGGAGAGCATCTGACGCGGCGAGACGTCCATGTAGTCGACGTCCTCGACAGGCACGTCGGCGGGAGCGCCGAAGGAGCCGTCGAAGTCGCGGGTACGGGCGATCACGGTATGCGGACGGACGATCTTGCCCTCGGCATCGGTCGTGATGAACTCGTTGGTCTTGGGATCGAGCGGCGTGTTGGCCGGCGCGATGACGTGCTTCTCTTCCTCGTCAGCGGTCATCCAGTCGATCTGATCGGTGGCAACGCCGTTCTCGACACGACGGAACGGGGCCTCGATGAAGCCATACTCGTTGACGCGGGCGTAGAGGGCGAGCGAGCCGATCAGGCCGATGTTGGGGCCTTCGGGGGTCTCGATCGGGCACATGCGGCTGTAGTGCGAGTTGTGAACGTCGCGGACGGCCGTCGGCACGTTGGTGCGGCGGCTGGAGCCCGACTTGTGGCCGGCAAGACCGCCGGGGCCGAGTGCGGACAGACGGCGCTTGTGGGTCAGACCGGTCAGGGGGTTTGCCTGGTCCATGAACTGCGAGAGCTGCGAGGAACCGAAGAACTCCTTGATAGAGGCCACGATCGGACGGATGTTGATGAGCGACTGCGGGGTGATCTCGTCGATGTCCTGGGAGCTCATGCGCTCACGGACGACGCGCTCCATACGGCTCATACCGATACGGAACTGGTTGGCGACGAGCTCGCCGACGGTGCGAATGCGGCGGTTGCCAAAGTGGTCGATGTCGTCGACCTTGAAGCCCTGCTCGCCAGCAGCGAGGGACAGCAGGTAGCGCAGCGTAGCGACGATATCCTCGTCGGTGAGCACCGTGACCTCTTCCTCGGTGGTGAGGTTGAGCTTCTTGTTGACCTTGTAGCGACCGACGCGGGCCAGATCGTAGCGCTGCGGGTTGAAGAGCAGGCCCTCGAGCAGGCTGCGGGAAGCATCCACGGTGGGAGGCTCGCCCGGGCGCAGGCGACGGTAGATCTCGATAAGAGCATCCTCGCGGGTAAGGGCGGTATCGCGCTCGAGGGTGCGCTTGATCACATCGGAGTTGCCGAGCAGCTCGATGATATCGTCGTTGGTGACGGCGATGCCAAGGGCGCGCAGGAACATCGTGGCGCTCTGCTTGCGCTTACGGTCGATGGAGACCATGAGCTGGTCGCGCTTGTCGACCTCAAACTCGAGCCAGGCACCGCGGGACGGGATGATCTGAGCCTTGTAGATCTGCTTGCCCGAATCCATCTCGGAGCTGTAGTACACGCCCGGGGAGCGGACGAGCTGCGAGACGACGATACGCTCGGTACCGTTGATGATGAAGGTGCCCTGATCGGTCATCATGGGGAAGTCGCCCATAAAGACGAGCTGCTCCTTGATCTCGCCGGTCTCCTTGTTGGTGAGACGGACGTCAGTCAGAAGCGGGGCCTGATAGGTCATGTCCTTCTCGCGGCACTCCTCGACGGTGTGCGCGGGATCGCCAAACTGATGCTCGCCGAAGGTAACCTCGAGAACATGGTTCTGACTCTGGATGGGGCTGGATTCCTTGAACGCCTCACGAAGGCCCTCGTCCTTAAAACGCTCAAAGGATTCCCTTTGAACAGAGATAAGGTTGGGGAGCTCCATGGCCTCCGGGATTTTCCCGAAGCTGACGCGCTTGCGCTCAGTGGCAGTGTATGCGTAGGTCACCAGGTTTTTCCTCCTTCACGGAAATGCTCGGTGGATTGGCGAGGCATAGCTTCGCCAGTTATCGCAACCTAATAGTTTATCAGGTACCGACCGTTGAGCAAGAAAAGCCTTGACGTGATTGAGTTTTTGGAGTAGCAAAGTTTTTCGACAGAAAACATGCAGGTAGATGGATGTGCATCGAACACCTGTTCATATATTTTCTGTGAACAGAGGGTTAGCAATCGCAGCTCTTATAAAAAAACGGGCGCAAACCGAAGTCCGCACCCGTAAATGTCGATGCCCGAAGGCTTACTTACGCATCAAACCGCCGCGCTCGTCGATGGCATCCCAGAAGGCGCCGGCAAAGCGAGGATCGCTTGCAGCCATGAGGGCGTTGGTGGCCATCCAGCCAGACGGGGTACCGGTATCGTAGCCCGACAGCGGGTCGATGACGACGGCGTACATGGCCTCGCGGTCGAGCGAGCGGGCCATGGCGTCGGTCAGCTGGATCTCGCCGCCCTTACCGGCCTGCTGATCGGCCAGCAGGTCCATGACCAACGGGCTCAGCAGGTAGCGACCGACGATGTACAGGTTAGACGGAGCCGCCTCGGGAGCGGGCTTCTCGACCAGGCCGCCGATGCGCCAAACGGCACCGGGCTCGTCGTCGGCGGCATTCTCGAAGCCCTCGAGAGCGCCCACGCGATCGCCGGCGATAACGCCATAGCGGCTGACTTCCTCGGGAGCGCACGCGGCAACGGCGATAACAGAAGCGCCACCGTGCTCCTTGGAGACGGCAAGCATCTTGTCGCAGATGTCGCGGTTGGGCACAACGTAGTCGCCCAGAAGAACCAGGAAGTTCTCCCCCGCCACAGCGTCAGCGGCAGAGCGAATGGCGTGACCGAGGCCCTTGGGCTCGTACTGATAGCGGAAGTCGACCGGCATACCGCCCGCATGGGCGACGGCGTCGGCATAAGCATCCTTGCCGCGCTCGCGCAGCAGGTTCTCGAGCGAACGATCGGGCTGGAAGTAGCTCAGCAACTCGGGCTTGCCGGGAGAGGTGACGATAATGGCGTCGTCGACCTCCTCGGGGTCGAGCGCCTCCTCGACGACGTACTGGATGACCGGCTTGTCGAGCACCGGCAGCATCTCTTTAGGCGTGCACTTGGTGCCAGGCAGAAAACGCGTGCCAAGACCGGCGGCGGGGATGATTGCCTTCATAGTATTCAGGGATCCTTTCGCAGGCGCAGGATGCGCCCTGTGCGTGCGGCACGGCGGCCGCAGACCAAATTGCGATACCGGTTTATCTTACCGCCGTTAATTAACGTTAATGTAGGCAAGCGCCATTCTTCAGCAGGTCAACGCAAATTATTGCTCGAATGGTGCAATTTTATCGCCCAACGGTAGCGAACCCAAAGCACCGCAAGCGGCAGCAATTTGTATACCGAGCCAACAAAAAATAGAGTGGTCATAACAAAAAAGACGGGGCTCGCAATGCGAACCCCGTCTGCAAAGAAATCTGGCGAGAAAGCCTGATTACTTGAGGGTGACAGCAGCGCCAGCAGCCTCGAGCTTCTCCTTGGCAGCCTCAGCGTCCTCCTTCTTGGCACCCTCGAGAACAGCCTTGGGAGCGCCCTCGACGACCTCCTTGGCCTCCTTCAGGCCAAGGTTGGTGAGCTCACGGACGGCCTTGATGACCTGGATCTTGTTGTCGCCGAAGCCCTCGAGCACGACGTCAAACTCGGTCTTCTCCTCGGCCTCAGCAGCGCCAGCAGCGGGAGCGGCGACAACAGCGGCAGGAGCAGCGGCGGAAACGCCGAAGGTGTCCTCGATAGCCTTAACGAGCTCGGAAGCCTCGAGAAGGGTCATTTCCTTAAGAGCATCGATGATCTCATCGGTGGTAAGCTTAGCCATTTCTAAGTCCTTTCGGTTTCCGTGTCTGTGCACGGAGATCAGTTAAAACACGGCGCGAATGCGCCAGGGGTGCGGCGTTGCCGCCGCGGGTGAAAACAGCGACTAGGCTGCCTTCTGCTCGGAGACCTGCTGGATCGAACGAGCGAGACCAGAGGAAACGCCGTTGACGCAGACAGCGATGTCGCGAGCGAAACCGGAGATGAGACCGGCAATCTGGCCGAGAAGCTGGTCCTTGGTGGGCAGCTCGGCGATAGCCTTAACATCATCAGCGGAAACGGCCTTGCCGTCGGAGATACCGCCCTTGATCTCAAGGACGCCCTTGGACTTAGCGGAGAAGTCCTTAAGGGTCTTAGCGGCCTCGACCGGCTCGGTCTCGTAGAACACATAAGCGACGGGGCCGGCGAGGATCTCGTCGAGCTCGGGCTGCTCCTGGTTCTTGAGAGCGATCTTGACCAGGTTGTTCTTGTAGACCTTCATCTCGGCGCCGCACTCGCGAAGCTGATGACGCAGCTCCTGAGCCTGCTTAACCGTCAGACCGTTGTAGTTGACGACGAACAGACCGGCGTTCTCGGCGATACGGGACTCGATCTCTGCAACCTTGTCGATTTTGTACTGCTGGGGCATGAATTACACCTCCTCGAATTCTTTCCGGGCACGGTCCGCCACAAGGACGTGACGGGGGCATGTCCAAAAAGAAAGCCCCCGCGCTGCATGAGCGACGGGGGCGAGAAGACATATCTACTCGACCACCTCGGCTGGCGGGATATCCCATTAAGCTCGCGGGCAATGCCCGTTTGCACCGGCTGTCTCTGGCAGCGGATTCGTGCGTGAACCGAAAGTATTATGGCGGGGACCCCGGCGTCGGTCAACGGGCGCGAGGATTCGTACACAAACCCTGCATACGCTCCGGCCCGAGGGGACGGGTCGAGATTTTCGCTCGGTCAAGTCCTGGGCTCGCACGAAGGCCACATTAAGTGGCCTTCGGCTCGTGCGGAATCTACGAAAATTTCGACCCGTCCCCTCGGGCCAGAGCTACGGTAACTTTACTGCGAATCTTCGCGCCCGTTGAGCGACGCGCCCCACGCATACCCTTATGTCGGTGGGCTGATGTGTTGCGTCTCTGAGGACTACAAGGTTGAAACGAAGTTTGACAGGCGGCGGAGACCTTCGTCCAGATTTTTGTCGGAGACGCAGTAGCTTAGGCGGATGTGGCCTTCGGTTCCGAAGCAGTCTCCCGGGACTAGGGCTACGTTTGCTTCTTTGATGGCTTTGATGCAGAAGTCTTCGCTGGTTAGGCCGAACTTTTTGATGCTCGGGAAAGTATAGAAGGCTCCTGCGGGCTCTACTACGTCGAGGCCCATGGCGTCTAAGGCTGCGAGTACGCGTTCGCGGCGAGCTCGGTAGACTTTGAGCATGGGGGTTGGGTCGACGGTGAGGGCTCGGGCTGCGGCGTCCATCTCAAAGGAGACGGCGCTCGATACTAGGTATTGGTGAGCTTTTGCGATCTCGGCGATGACGGGTGCCGCTGCTGCGAGCCAGCCCAGGCGCCAGCCGGTCATGGCCCAGGGCTTGGAGAAGCTCTCGATGACGACCGTCTGATCGCGTAGCTCCGGGTGGCGCTGGGCAAATCGCTCGTAGCCGTCCACGTAGACCAGGCGGTTATATACGTCGTCGCAGACCACGTAGATGCCCGCCTGCTCCGCCACGTGTGCCACGGCGTCGAGCGATGCCGCGTCGAGGATGCAACCCGTGGGATTGTTGGGCGAGCAGATGACGATGGCCTTAGTCGCCGGCGTCACACAGGCACGAAGCGCCTCCTCTTCAATCTGGAATTGCGCAGGCTCTGTATCCAAAAAGACCGCTTTGGCGTGATTGGCCACGACGATGCTCTCGTACAGGCCAAAGGCCGGCGTGGGGATAATGACCTCGTCGCCGGGGTTGAGCATAGCCATGAATGTTGCCGACAGGGCCTCGGTCGCGCCGTCGGTTAGGATGACCTCGTCGGCCGAAAACGTAAGGCCCGCGTTCCCCATGTAGGCAGACAGCGCCTCGCGCAGGGCGGGGCGACCGTTGTTGGGCGGATAGTGCGTGTCGCCGCGGCCCAGCGCGGCGGTCACCTCGGCGCTAATCACATCGGGCGTAGGAAAATCGGGTTCGCCGAGCGCAAGCGCGATACACCCTGGGTGCTGGGCGGCGAGCGCGTTAATCCGACGGATGCCGGAGGGCTTGAGCGTGGCAAGCGAGGTGTTCATGGGCAGACGCATGGCGTTCCTTTCGTAAGGGTTGCACTAGGATAGCGCGGCGAGGCGCCGCCAGACGGTGTAACCTAAACGGAAACCAACCGGAAAGGAGGCGGCATGGAAACGACCGCACGCGGCGATGTACCAAAAACGTTGCAAACCATTGCGTATATCAGCATTCCCAATAGCGCGGATCTTGAGTTTTTGCTCTGGGACCTGCAGGATGCCATCGCCGCCTATGCACAGCTTTCCGGCACCACGCTCCCCCGCCCGATCGACCTGAAGGCGGATAATGCCGACGGCGTTGCCGATGGTATCGTGCTCGGTATTAATGATGCATTTGATGATGAGGCGATGATCGCTGTCGAGCAGATACTCGATCGCCTTGGAATCGCGAAAACACGCGTCTATGTCATCGTTCTTGCTGGATCCGAGGACGCCGAACGGGCACACGAAACCGCCGTGCGGCTGCACCGGGCCTGCCGTCTTCGTGACCTGTCGTGGTGTGGCGGCGTTGTCGTCTGTGCCGGCAGCGGCATTGCGGCGCTTCGCCACTCCCCGCGTATGGGCCTCTTGCGCCGGCCATTTTCCGAAGCGATGGACAAGCTCGTAGGCGCCGTTCGCATGGGCTGCTCCGTCGAGCATGCGCAGCGACTTGGCGGCGGCAATGCCGTCAACGTCAACGTCGACGGCATGGTTTGCGCCGAGCCAGCTGTGCCCGCGCCGATCTGGCGAGGCGTTCTGAAACGCCTCGGCGCCCGCGCCCAATCAGATATCTAAATTAGAGAACGGCCCAGTCAACGGCTTCGTGCCAACGCTCAACAAGACGCCCCAGACGCCAGGCGGCATTGGCGGGACTAGTTGACGGCAATACGACAGCGGACAGACCCGTCCGCTCCTGTAGATAGCGCTTATAAAGGCGCCCCGCCGTACCTCCGTTGCATATCACCTGCTCAATGGGAGCTGCGCCGGTAATGCGCTCGATATGTGCCGGCACAACGTTGCGAATGCTCGCGTCACTCGAGCCCTTAATGTCACAGCTCTCGATCACGTCCCACAGGGCTACGCCGCCGTTCAGCAGCATGGAGCGCTTGGCGACAATCGAGGCGTCGAGCGTCGCAGGCTCACCGCTTGCCAAAGGGTCGCCCTCGTTGGGCGGCACGGGCACACCGAGGCATGCGGCCATCACGCGCCAAAAGCGATTCTGAGGGTTACCGTAATAAAAGGCATTGGCACGCGAAAGCACCGAGGGAAACGACCCGAGCACCAAAACGCGCGAGCGCTCGTCAAACAAGGGTTCAAACCCATGCTCAATATGTTGATAGCCCTCGTCCGGCGCGGCCACGAGCTAGGCCCTCAGCAGATAGCGCACCTCGTAGGGTGCAAGCTCAAGGGTACCCGTCAGCTCGACCGTGGGAGCATCGTCGGCAAGCAGGTCGACGAAGGAGCCGTTGAGTTCGCCGGCTCCAAAGGTATAGGGCTCGTTCACGGCATTGACCGCCACGAGCACCGTCGCGTCGTCGCAGGCGCGCTCGAACAGCAGCTGCTTGTTCTGGATCACCACGTTGCGATAGGCACCGTAGTTGAGGGCACGGGCTGCCGCGTCGTTTGCCGAGCGCAGGTGCGCGAGCTGCTTGATGAAGGCCGTCAGCTCGTTGGGCGCAGGCTCATCGAGCGCAGGTCGCAGCGCCCAGTCGCCATCGGGGCCGCCCTTCTCGCCGGCAATTCCCCACTCGCTGCCGTAGTAGACGCACGGGATGCCCGGCATGCCAAAGAGCATGCCGTAGGCGGGACGCAGGCAGAACTTGTCGGTAAGGATGCTTGCCAGGCGCGGCACGTCGTGGTTGTCGACAAACGACAGCAGGTGCTTGCCACGGTAGATGCACCAGGGGTCGCCGCCAAACTGACGGTGCAGCGAGTGCGCGATCTCGAACATGTTGACCGAGTTAAAGCTAGAGTACAGGCCCTTGTAGCACTCGTAGTTGGTGCAGGAGTCGAGCATCTCGTCGTTGACGATCTGGTTGTAGTCGCCGTGGAGCGTCTCGCCGATCAGCACAAAGTCGGGCTTGAGCTCACGGGTAAAGGCGTGCAGGCGGCGCATAAAGTCGCGGTCGAGCATATAGGCGACGTCCAGGCGCAGGCCGTCGACGCCAAAGACGTCGGCCCAACGGCGCACGGACTCGAGCAGGTAATCGACCACAGCGGGATTTTGCAGGTTGAGCTTCACAAGCTCAAAATGGCCTTCCCAGCCCTCGTACCAAAAGCCGTCGCCGTAGCAGGAGCCGCCGTCAAAGCTAATGTGGAACCAATCCTTGTAGGGCGAGTCCCACTTACGCTCCTGCACATCGCGGAAGGCCCAAAAGCCACGGCCCACATGGTTAAAGACGGCATCGAGCACCACGCGGATGCCGTGGGCATGCAGCGTCTCGCACACGGCGGCAAAGTCGGCATCCCCACCCAGGCGTCGATCGATATGGCGTAGGCTGCGTGTATCGTAGCCGTGGCTATCAGACTCGAGCGGCGGGTTGATCAGCACAGCGCCAATACCGAGTTCTTGCAGGTAGTCGGCCCATTGGGCGATTTTCATGATAGGAGCATCGGGGTTGGGCGCGGCGTTGGCAGCCTGGGCGAGTTCATCCTCGGCAACGGGTGCGGCGTTTTCGCGCGGAGCCCCGCAAAAGCCCAGCGGATAGATCTGATAGAACGTCGTCTCGTATGCCCACATAACAGCCTCCCGGTAAGCTCAACACAACGACATCCATTGTATGCCCAGCTCGTATCCTCTTCCCCAAAATAAGTTGCGGTGGAATAGTTCCTGCTTGGACCTTCAGAGGCCTTAAACAGGAACTATTCCACCGCAACTGATGAGGGGACGTGATTAGGCGACGGGCTTGGCGCGGCGGATGGCCGGAAACAGCACGGTGATGGCGAGGATGACGCCCACGACGGCAATCGCCCCGCCCACAAAGCCGATCCAGGCGATACCGGGACCCGAAACCACGGCTCCGCCGATCGCGGTACCCGTGCCGATACCGAGGTTGAACAGGCCCGAGAAGATCGACATGGCGACGGCCGACATTTCTGTCGGCGTGTGCTTGATGAGCTCGGCCTGAAACGCCACGTTAAAGGCCGTGGCGCAGCAACCCCACAGTGCGCAGACGGCAAGCACTGTCACGAGCGACGATGCGGCCGGCCCCATGAGCAGCAGGGCCACCGGCACGCCGGAGAGCGTGATAGCCAAGAACGGGAAGCGATGCCCATCGAACAGGCGGCCAAACAGCCAGCTTCCGAGCAAACCAGAGCAGCCAAACGCCGTCAGCGTCATGGTAATGGCGCCCGCATCGACGTGCGCGACCTGCGCCAGGAAGGGCTCGATATAGCTGTAGCTTGCGTAATAGCCGGTCGCCATGAAGACCGTGACTGCGTAGAGCGCGATGAGGAGCGGGTTCTTGAGCAGCTCGGGCAGCTGTTTGACAGTAAAGCGCTCACCCGTCGGCATGGCCGGGAACACCGTTGCCTGGTAGACGACCGCGATGGCTGAGAGGCCCCCGACCACGGCAAACGTCATACGCCAGCCCACGGCCAGGCCAATGGCGCGGCCGAGCGGCAGGCCGAAGATCTGTGCGATGGAAGAGCCCGTGGCGATCATGCTGATGGCGAGCGCGCCGTGGCGCGTGTCGACCAGGCGCGAGGCCATAATCGAAGCGACCGACCAGAACACGGCATGCGCGCAAGCGACCACCAGGCGCGCGCAGACCAGGATGGGATAGGTGGGCGCCACGGCGGACAGGAACTGGCCGAGCGAGAACACGGCAAGCACGCCCAGCAGCATCCGCTTGAACTCGAAGCGCGAGGCAAACACCATGAGCGGCAACGACAGCAGCATGACGCCCCAGGCATAGACCGAGATCATGATGCCAGCTTGGGCCTCGGTAAGCGAGAACGACGCGGCGATATCAGTCAAAAGGCCGATGGGCATAAACTCCGACGTGTTGAACACGAACGCACAGCAGGTGAGCCCGATAAGCGGGAGCCACTGCCTGAGCGTGATGCCGTCTTGCCTTGCCTGACTCATATATAACGTCTCCAATCATTTTGAGTGGAGGCGATTATATAGCAACGGCCCCGCATCCGTCAGCAACAGATGCAGGGCCGAAAACAATTCGATACACAAAGGTTGCGCCGTCAATAAATAACTAAGCCAGCCCCAGCAATATGCCCGCCGAATGCACGACAAACGCCACGATCCAGGCGACCGTCACTTGAAACGCGAACACGGCAACGGCGTAGCGCGCGCCCAGCTCGCTCTTGACGGCGCCGATGGCTGCCACACAGGGCGGGTACAGCAGCGTAAAGACCAGGAACACATAGGCAGTGAACGGCGAAAACATGGTCGACAGTGCCGCGGGCGAGGTCGCGCCCAAAAGCACCGTGAGGGTCGAGATGACACTCTCCTTGGCGATAAGTCCGGTGACGAGCGCCGTGGATGCACGCCAGTCGCCAAACCCAAGCGGCGTCAGCGCCGGCGCAATGATGCTGCCGAGACCCGCAAGCAGACTCTGCGACTGATCGGCGACCACATTAAAGCGGATGTCGAACGTCTGAAGGAACCAGATGACCACGGTAGCGGCAAAGATAATGGTAAAGGCCTTGGTAATAAAGTCTTTGGCCTTATCCCATGCCAGCATCACCGTCGTCTTGACGCTCGGCAGGCGGTAATTGGGCAGCTCCATGATAAACGGCACCGGGTCGCCCTTAAATGCCGTGCGGTTGAGTACCAAAGCCGCGATACAGCCAACCGCAATGCCGATCAGATAGAGCGAGACCATGGCGGGAACCGTCGCCTGTGGGAAAAACGCCCCGCACAGCAGACCATAGACCGGCAACTTGGCCGAGCAGCTCATAAACGGCGTGAGCATGACCGTCATCTTGCGGTCGTGCTCGGATGGGAGCGTACGGGTCGACATGATAGCCGGCACGGTGCAGCCAAAACCGACGAGCATGGGCACGAAGCTGCGGCCCGACAGGCCAAAGCGACGCAACACCTTATCCATGACAAAGGCTACGCGTGCCATGTAGCCGGAGTCTTCCAGAATGGAGAGGAACAAGAAGAGCACGACGATAATCGGCAGGAAGGTCAGCACACTGCCCACGCCCGTAAGCACGCCGTCGACAGCCAGCGAGCGCACCACGTCGTTGGTGCCGAACGCCTTGAGGCCTGCATCGGCCGAAGCGATGATGGCAGCGATGCCGTCCTCCATAAGTCCCTGCAACGCCGCGCCGATCACGCCAAACGTCAGCCAAAAGACGAGGCCCATGATCAGCAGAAACGCCGGGATGGCCGTATAGCGACCCGTCAGAATGCGGTCGATCTTGACGGAGCGCACGTGCTCGCGGCTCTCGTGCGGCTTGACGACACAGCGCCCGCACACGTCGCCGATAAAGCTAAAGCGCATGTCGGCCAGCGCGGACAGGCGGTCGGTGCCGGCCTCGCCCTCCATCTGGGTAATGATGTGCTCGATGGCGTCGAGCTCGTTGCGATCCAGGTGAAGCGCCTCGGTTACCAGCTCATCGCCCTCGACCAGCTTGGTCGCCGCAAAGCGCACCGGGATGTGCGCCGTCACGGCATGGTCCTCGATCAGGTTAGCAATACCGTGGATGCAGCGATGCAGCGCACCGCCGTCCGGACCGTCGGGCGCGCAAAAGTCCAGGCGACCGGGGCGCTCGCGGAACCGCGCCACGTGCAAGGCATGATCCACCAACTCGCCGATACCCTCGTTGCGGGCAGCACTAATGGGAACAACGGGCACGCCCAACAGGCTCTCGAGCAGGTTGACGTCCACGGCGCCGCCGTTGGCGGTCACCTCGTCCATCATGTTGAGCGCGATGACCATGGGGCGGTCGAGCTCCATGAGCTGCAGTGTCAGGTACAGGTTACGCTCGATGTTGGTGGCGTCAATGATGTCGATGATGGCGTCCGGACGCTCGTCGAGGATGAACTGACGGCTCACGACCTCCTCGCCTGTGTACGGCGACAGGGAGTAAATGCCGGGCAGGTCGGTAACGCTCGCCTCGGGATGGTTACGGATGGTGCCATCTTTGCGGTCGACCGTCACGCCGGGAAAGTTACCGACGTGCTGGTTGGAGCCCGTCAGCTGGTTGAATAACGTGGTCTTGCCGCAGTTTTGGTTGCCGGCGAGGGCAAAGTGCAGCGGCGCGCCCTCGGGCACGGCCGTCTTTGCCGCACGGGGCGAATACGTCCCCTCGCCCAGGGCCGGATGCTCCGTCGTGCCGATTGCGGCGTTAGCGCGCGGACCCGTATCGGTGTCGTGAATACCCACGAGCTCGATGCGAGCGGCATCGTCCTTGCGCAGTGTCAACTCGTAGCCACGCAGGCGGATCTCGAGCGGATCGCCCATGGGGGCGTACTTCATCATGGTGACTTCGGTGCCCGGCGTTAGGCCCATGTCCAAAATATGCTGTCGGAGTGCCTGATCGTCCGATGCCACCGATGCGACAACGGCGTCTTTTCCGATCTCGAGCGTATCGAGCTTCACGTCCGTGTTCCTCCCCCGACGCCCACAGGGCGTTGCATTTATGTTCACCATGGCTAACCGTTTGCCATGGCTAACCAATTTTAAACTTACATGATAGCGTGAACACACAACGACGTTCAATCGACAGATTGCTACAAGGAACGTCCCCAAGTGCCGGCACAAAAGGAACGTCCCCGAGTGCCAAGTGCCGCAAGAGTGTCCCTTTCGACTAGTCGCTTAAGAACGTCCCCAATGACTACCTACGCCAAGCCCTTGACAGCTAGGACGATGCCGATGTCTTGGAACCATTACAGTCGAAATTGTCAGCCCGGGACCGTCTCGGGCTACGATTGAGGCGCG
>CATZIG010000029.1 GCA_958419975.1 uncultured Collinsella sp. | reverse complement strand
TTATATCTAAAAAAATGTTATAAACCAACGCTTTCTATGCGATATCTTATGCATCTTGTTCTTCCTAGTATTGGGTTATCAGCTGGAGCATCCGATCAAGGAGGGCAAATGAGTAAGTTAAAACATGGGTTTGACTCCGACTTTTTATGGGGCGGAGCCATATCGTGCTCGCAGGCCGATGGCGCCTGGAATGAGGGCGGAAAGGGAAAGTCGACGCAGGATTGTCGATGGCTGGATGGTACCTGGACTCATGACCAGATTGAGGACAAGCATCAAAACAACCCCTTCTGCCATGACGAACTAATGAACGCTCTCGCAGATGATGGTGTTGAGTTCTACCCGTTTAGGCGCGGTAACGACTTCTATCATCACTACCGTGAGGACATCGCGCTTTTTGCGGAGATGGGCCTCAAGCTGTTCCGCACTTCTATTTGCTGGAGCCGAATCTATCCTAACGGAGATGATCTTGAGCCTAACCGCGAAGGCATCGAGTGGTATCGAAGCATGCTGGGTGAGTGCAAAAAGCACGGCATTAAAACCTTCGTCACCATGCTCCACTATGACATCCCGGTAAATCTTGTCACCACATATGGGGGATGGAAGAATCGCAAGACGATTGATTTCTTTGCCCGCTATGTCGAGACAATCGTTACGGAATTGGGCGATCTTGTCGATTTCTGGCTGCCTTTTAACGAGTTCAATGCAGCGCGTTTTTCGCCTTGGGACGGGGTCTGTCTGGTCAAAGACGAAGAGGGGGAGAATTTCGATCGAGCCATCTTCCAGTGCCTGCACCACGAGTTCGTTGCCAATGCGCGCGCCGTCGAGATTGTCCATCGTCTTTCGCCCGATACTCCCGTTGGCGGCATGATTGCTCGATTCTGTACGTATCCCGCCACCTGCCGTCCCGAAGATAACATGCAGGCTATTCACGACGACCAGTATTCCAACTGGTTCTATACGGACGTGATGGCTCGTGGAAAATACCCCGCTTATATGAATCGCTATTTCGACGCGTGCGATATCGAGATTCAAATGGAGCCGGGCGATGAAGAGCTCATCGCTCGCAACACGGTCGACTTCCTGGCCTTCTCGTACTACTTTTCCCAGGTATCCACCTGCGATCAGGGATGGGAGAAGACTGCGGGAAATCTGGTCATGGCAAACAAGAACCCTTATCTCGAGACGAGTGAGTGGGGCTGGCAGCTCGATCCCATTGGCCTGAGGGTTACCCTTAACCAGATGTATGACCGCTATGGGCTGCCCCTGTATATCGCCGAGAACGGCCTCGGTACATCTGATGTAGTCGAGGAGGATGGCAGCATCCACGACGAGTATCGAATCGATTATTTGCGCCAGCACATAAAGTGCCTTAAGGAAGCAGTGATCGATGGCGTTGACGTGCGCGGATACATGATCTGGGGATTCATTGACCTTGTTGCCTGCGGTCCTCTTACGATGGACAAGCGCTACGGGCTTATCTATGTCGATCTGGATAATTGCGGCAACGGCACTGCGGAGCGCTCGCGTAAAGACTCTTTCTATTGGTATCAGAAATGTATCGCCACTAATGGCGAGGATCTTGGGTAGGAGTGATTGTCGTGGCAGACAAGAAGGAACTGGCCGCTCGTGTCCTCGAGCTCGTGGGCGGCGCCGATAACGTTGTTATGGCAACGCACTGCATTACAAGGCTCAGATTCAACCTGAAGGACGATAGCAAGGCAGACCTTGAGGCCCTTAAGACGCTTGACGGCGCCTTGGGCGCGCAGGTTAAAGACGGACAGTGGCAAGTTATCATCGGCGCCAGCGTGGGGTCGGTATATGACGAATTGGAGCCCATGCTAGGTGACAGGATGGGTGGCGAGGTCTCCGCCGACGCCGAGCAGCCTGAGCTCCAAAAAGGTTCGGCTCGCGTATTCGATATCATCACCGGCATCTTCTCCGCTATCATTCCCGCACTGGTGGCGGGAGGCATCGTAAAGGGCATCCTGGCTGCTATCGCGGCTTTTGGAATCGACACGGGTGCCGGCGACTTTGCGATATTCAATATGATTTCGGATATCCCGTTCTACTTCTTGCCGTTTTTGCTGGCAATGTCTACAGCTGATAAGTTCCGGGTCAACCGTTCGCTTGCGCTTTGTGTTGCCGGATCGCTGATGTACCCGACCATTGTCAACGCTGTCGGTACGGGCGAGACGCCCCTTGCGCTGTTCGGTTTTGCGGTGCCGATTTTTAGCTACGCCGATTCCGTGTTCCCGGTTATCTTTGGCGTCATTGGCTTGTCTTTTGTATATCGCGCAATCGACAAAGTCGTGCCGGATCTTTTTAAGCTCGTTGTCGTTCCGGCGCTCTCCCTTGCTATCGTGATTCCCGTCAACCTGTTTGTGCTCGCTCCGATTGGTGCCTGGTGCGGTCTTGGTCTTGCCAACGGTATCGTTTGGCTATTCTCGACGTTAGGCCCCGTTGCCGGTTTTCTGCTGGGCTTCTTTATGCCGCTTATTGTGCTCTTCGGCATGCATCAGTCAACGAGCCCTATCCAGATTTCCAATATCGCAACGCTTGGGTATGACTATCTGCTCCCGATCTCTTTCTGCCATAACCTCGCCGAAAGCGGTGCGTCTTTTGGTGCAGCCCTGCGCATGACCGACGAAAAGCTCAAGTCCGCTGCAATGACGTGCGCCTTCTCAGCATTTATGGGAATTTCCGAGCCCGCCTTGTTTACCGTTCAGGTTCCTAACAGGACTCCGCTTATCGCTGCGATGATCGCGGATGGCATTGGCGGTGCGCTTACCGTTGTTCTCGGCGCAAAGTGCTTCGGCTTTGTTATGCCCGGCATTACCTCGTTGCCCGTTTATGCCGATCCAAGCGGCAATCCCATGAACCTGATCATGATTGTCGTCTGCATCGCTTTGACTTGGGTTATCTCTGCGGCGCTCTCGTTTGCGCTCTATGGTCGTTTTGACAAAAAGTAACGACGTTTTGAGATAGACAATATTAATCGGTCGCTCGCCGGGGAATCGTTCTGCGACGCCCCAGCGAGCGGCATTTTATTGGTGGGGCGTGTCGTGTCGCCAACGGCGGCATGCCGCCTCGCCGCGCTAGTTGCGTCTGCCGCCTCCGTTGGCGCCCTGACGCCCCTGTGCCGCGCGATTGCGACCGGCAGTGTTCTGCGCGCGGGACATACCGCCGTGACCCTTGCTGCCCTTGGGCCCCTTGCCGGCGGCGCCACCGTGGGCCTTGCCGCCCTTCTTGCCGGTGCCATGCCCACCGCCGGCAGACGTCTCGCCCGGGCGTGGCGGCACGGGGCGAATCAGGCAATGCTTGGTATAGCCGATCAGATCACGACGCCCGGCCTTCTCTAGCGCCTCGCGCACCAGCTTGTAGTTCTCGGGCTTGCGATACTGGATGAGCGCGCGCTGCATGGCCTTCTCATGCGGGTCGCGCGCCACGTAGATCGGCTGCATGGTGCGCGGATCTACACCGGTGGAGTACATGCAGGTCGACATGGTGGACGGGGTGGGGTAGAAGTCCTGTACCTGCTCGGGCATGTAGCCCATGTCGCGCACGGCTTCGGCAAGGTCCACGGCTTCCTTCATGGTTGAACCGGGGTGGCTCGAGATCAGATACGGCACCACGTACTGCTTGAGTCCGTATTCGCGATTCAAGCGTTCAAATTTACGGCAGAATGCGTCGTAGACAGCTCGGCTCGGCTTGCCCATCACGGACAGCACCGCGTCGCTCACGTGCTCGGGCGCTACGCGCAGCTGGCCCGAGACATGGTGTTCCAGCAGCTCGCGTAAAAACTCGTCCGAGGCATCGGCCATGGTGTAGTCAAAACGGATGCCGCTGCGCACGAAGACCTTTTTGACGCCCGGCAGCTGGCGCAGGTCGCGCAACAGCTGCGTGTAGCCGCTTTCGTCGACCACCATGTTCTTGCACACGCTCGGCCACAGACAGCGCTTGTTCTTGCACACGCCGTGCTTGAGCTGCTTGTCGCAGGCGGGACGGCTAAAGTTGGCCGTCGGTCCGCCTACGTCGTTGATGTAGCCCTTAAACTCGGGATCGCGCGTGAGCAGCTCTGCCTCGCGCATGATCGAGTCGTGGCTGCGCATCTGCAACACGCGACCTTGGTGGAAGGTGAGGGCGCAAAACGAGCATTCACCAAAGCACCCGCGGTTGGAGCTGATTGAAAACTTGATCTCGGCAAAGGCCGGCACGCCGCCCGCGGCATCGTAGTCGGGATGCCAATCGCGTGCGTAGGGGAGTTCGGCAACCTCGTCCATCTCGTCGGTGGTGAGTGTTGCCGACGGCGGGTTCTGCACCACGTACACGCTGTTGGGATATGGCTCTACCAGGCGATGCCCGGTGATGGGGTCCATATTCTGCTGCTGCACGTTAAAGCTGCGGGCGTAGTTGAGCTTGTCGGCGGCAAGGTCGTCCCAGCTGGGCAGCAGGTCGTAGTCGTAGACCTCGTCGAGCGAGCTGGTGCGGTAGACGGTGCCATTGATATAGGTGATCTGATCGACGGGCAGCCCCGCGTCGAGCGCGTCGGCGATCTCGACAATCGCGTGCTCGCCCATGCCGTAGATGAGGATGTCGGCGCCCGAGTCGAGCAGCACCGAGCGCTTGAGCTTGTCCTGCCAGTAGTCGTAGTGGGCCAGGCGACGCAGGCTTGCCTCGATGCCACCGATAATGATGGGGGCGTCCTTAAACGTCTGGCGGATGAGGTTGCCGTAGACCGTGACGGCGCGATTGGGACGGCGCCCCTCCTCGCCACCGGGGGTATAGGCGTCGGTGTGGCGGCGGTGTTTGGTCACCGAATAGTGGTTGACCATGGAGTCCATGTTGCCGGCACTGACCAAAAAGCCCAGGCGCGGCTCGCCGAGCACAGTGATGCTGGCGGGGTCGGTCCAGTCGGGTTGGCAGATGATGCCCACCTTGTAGCCGTGCGCGTCGAGGACGCGACTGATGATGGCCATGCCAAAGCTGGGATGGTCCACATAGGCGTCGCCGCAGATGTAGACAAAGTCGCACTGGTCCCAGCCACGCGCATCCATGTCGGCGCGGCTGACGGGGAGGAACTTATCGCGGCCCGGTCGCCAGGGGCGGGCGGGCGTCGCTTGGGAATGCTTGGTGCGGGCGACCGTGGCCTGCGCCTTACCGCCGCGCTTTTGCTGCTGGCCCTGTTTGCCCTGCTGACTGCGCTGGTTGTTCTGAGCGTGCTGAGGCTTTTTTGCCACGATCCCTCCCGGTGTTTGTATGCTGCACGTAATTGTAACCAGTCTTTTTGGGACGGGGCTAAAAAGACTGGGGGAGTACATGAGCTGGGGATCGGCGCGTCGATGCGGGGATCGTTTGTTTCCAGACTGTGTATCTGCGCGTTGGAGAACCCGTCTCGCGCGCACGCCATGTTGTCAATGGGTTACAGTATGAACGGCGGCTATGTTTCCGCCAACGCACGAGAGAGTCGTCAACAAGGAGGATGCACGACGATGCAGCGTGCCAAACAGATATCGGAGTCTATTGAGCTGGGCATCATCTTGGCGCTCGCCGGTGGCTTTATGGACGTCTATTCGTACATTGGGCGCGATCATGTTTTCGCCAACGCGCAGACAGGCAACATCCTGCTCGTGGGCGTGAGCATCTCGGAGGGCAACTGGGCACTTGCGGGACGCTACTTCTTCCCCGTGGTGTCGTTTGCCGTGGGCATTATGCTTGCCGACCTGGTGCATGAGCGGTTTGGCAGCGTGATTCACTGGCGCCAGGTAACGGTGTTCTTTGAAGCCGTCATCTTGCTGGGCGTGAGCTTTATCCCGGGCGGCAATTTCAACCTGCTCGCCAACTGCCTCACCTCGTTTGCCTGCGGCATGCAGGTCGAGAGCTTCCGCAAGATCCACGGTCACGGCATCGCTACGACCATGTGCATCGGCAACTTGCGCAACGCGCTGCAAAACGTGGACGATTACATCATCACCCACAGGCGCGGCTTTTTGGAAAACGGCCTGCTGTACTTTGGCGTGATCTTTACCTTTGTGTTTGGCGCCGTGTTGGGCAACTGGTGTATTGAGCGCATGGGCCTGCACGCCATCGTCGTGGCGAGCTTGCTGCTGTTTGTCGCGTTTGCCATCATGTTCATCGACCGCGAGCGCGACTTGCGCTTACGCTGGAAGGTTGCGGCCGAGGCTTGGAAAGAGGGCTGCCGAAAGTAACCGAATGCGGCAAAGGGGTTGTCCCTTTGCCGCAATATTTTTCATCATCTGTTGAAACGCTTTAACACTATTGACGTTCTCACGCGTTTTTTGTTTCAAAAGCGTTAGGATGGGACTCATAGCGTGGGGCGTAATGGATGCCCCGCACACGATGGGAGGCTATCAATGGCTAATCGTTTCGTTCTCAATACCATCTCTTATCATGGTTCCGGCGCCATCAAGGAGATCCCCGGCGAGCTCCAGCGTCGCGGCTACAAGAAGATCTTCGTCTGCTCCGACCCCGATCTGGTCAAGTTTGGCGTTACCGCTAAGGTGACCGACGAGCTCGACGCTGCCGGCATCGCTTGGAGCCTCTACTCCGAGATCAAGCCCAACCCCACTATCCAGAACGTCAAGGACGGCGTCGAGGCCTTCAAGGCCGCCGAGGCTGACGCTATCGTGACCATCGGTGGTGGCTCCTCCATGGACACCGCTAAGGCCATCGGCATCATCATCAACAACCCCGAGTTCGCCGATGTCCGCAGCCTCGAGGGCGTTGCTCCCACTAAGAACCACGCCGTGTTCACCATCGCTGTGCCGACGACCGCCGGTACCGCCGCCGAGGTGACCATCAACTACGTCATCACCGACCCCGAGAAGGTCCGCAAGTTCGTGTGCGTCGACACCAACGACGCCCCCGAGGTCGCCGTCGTCGATCCCGACATGATGGCCTCCATGCCCGCCGGCCTGACCGCTTCCACTGGCATGGACGCTCTGACCCACGCCATCGAGGGCTACACCACCAAGGGCGCTTGGGAGCTCTCCGACATGTTCCACTTTGAGGCTATTAAGCTGATCAGCGAGAACCTGCGTGACTCCGTCGCCGAGGCCAAGTCCGGTCAGCCCGGCTCCGGTCGCGAGGGCATGGCCCTTGGTCAGTATGTCGCCGGCATGGGCTTCTCCAACGTTGGCCTGGGCATCGACCACGCCATGGCTCACACCCTGTCCGCTCACTACGACACCCCGCACGGCGTCGCTTGCGCCATGCTGCTGCCGATCGCCATGGAGTTCAACAAGCCGGTTTGCGCTGAGCGCCTGGCCAAGGTTGCCGTCGCCATGGGTGTTGACACCACGGGCATGAGCACCGCCGAGGCTGCCGATGCTGCTATCGCCGCCGTCAAGCAGCTTTCCGCCGACGTGAATATCCCGCACGTCTGCGAGGCCATGAAGGCTGACGAGATCGAGGTTCTGGCCAAGGACGCCATGGCCGACGCTTGCTTCCCGGGCAACCCGCGCGAGGCGACGCTCGACGACGTCATTGAGCTCTTCAAGAAGATCTGCCCGGCTGCCTAGCCCAGTTTGGTGGTCCTTCGCCCGTAGGTGTATGGTCTTTTGACGTGCCGCTGGCCCCGCCGTGCTACGCACGGCGGGGCTTTTTGTGCTGCGTCGATGCCCTGAGACGGACAAAACCAAGGCGTACTGCCCGCTGCGGATAGGTGGTGCACTTCCCTGCGTGCATTTTTGGGAGTATTCAACAAGCTCTTAAAAATGCATAACGTTGTGAATGGGCGGTAGTGATCCGCAGGCGCTCATCGACAGCCATTGTGGGCGGGCTATCGATGAGTGGAGGGGGTTGTTACTGAGTTTCTGCTTTGCGACGACCTGCAACACTGCTGTAACCGCGTCGTTTTGTCGTTCGTGATGGGGCCGTTGGGGCCCACGGTGCTGAATACTCCGTTTTTTGCACGGTCCAAGGTGGGGCACCCTGAGACGAAGCAAAAAGATGCCTCATTTCTATGCAAATACCAATAGGATTTATGCAAGATTGAGATTGTAAACCGTGCACGTGCACAAAACCGGTGCGGGGACGTCTGGAGGCGGCTCGGCTCCTGGGGCATTGCACGTGCAGAACGGTTAAAATCGGGACTCGGTCTTAGTTTTACTTGGAAGGATGCATATGACTTCTAATATTGATGCTTCTCTAGAGGAGACGCTCTCCTATATCGCAGGACAGCTTAAGACGCTGACTTCTATTGCTTCGCCTACCGGCTATACCCGTGCGGCGACTGATTATCTGATGGAGACCCTGCGCGATATGGGGTTTGGGCCTGAGCGTTCTAATAAGGGTAACGTGCTCGTTGAGCTTGGCGGCGAGGGCGAGCCGCTCGTACTGGCGAGCCATGTCGATACCCTAGGCGCCATGGTGCGTTCCATTAAGGACAATGGCCTCCTGCGCCCCACGACGCTCGGTGGGCATCAGTGGTCTACGGCCGATGGCGAGAACTGCACCGTCTACACGCGCGACGGCAATGTCTACACGGGCGTGGTTCTTAACAACGAGCCTTCGGCGCACGTGGCCGACGAGCCGGTCAAGACCATCGAGAAGAACATGGAGATCTTGCTCGACGAGAACGTCGACAGCAAGGACGATGTGCTCGAGCTGGGTATTCAGACCGGCGACATCATCGCTATGGATCCTCGCACGACGGTGACGGAGAGCGGCTACATTAAGAGCCGCTTCCTGGATGACAAGCTATCGGCCGCCATTTTGTTGGGCTTGGCGCGTGCCGTCGCCGCTGGCGAGGTGACGCTTTCGCGTAAGGTTTCGCTGCTCTTTACCGTGTACGAGGAGGTGGGCCACGGCGGCGCCTTCGTGCCGGCCGACACGCGCGAGATGATCAGCGTTGACATGGGCTGCGTGGGCGACGACCTGGGCTGCACCGAGCGCATGGTGTCGATTTGCGCCAAGGATTCGGGTGGCCCCTACAACTACGATCTGGTGACCACGCTGTCCAATATCGCGCGCGAGCTTGAGCTCGATTATGCCATCGACGTGTACCCGCATTACGGCTCGGACGTCGAGGCCACGCTCTCTGCCGGCTACGACATCCGTCACGGCCTGATCGGCCCCGGCGTGTACGCGAGCCACAACTACGAGCGCAGCCACATCGACGGCGTGCGCAACACCTACGAGCTCGTCCGCGCCTACGTACAGCGCTAACGATGCAGCGGCCTCGGCTGATACGGCAGTACCGACCGAGGCCGTCCTCTCTAAGTTGCGGTGAAATAGGGACTGTTTGGCGGTTTTAAACGCTTAAACAGTCCCTATTTCACCGCAATTTATGAAGGGGATGGGGCTACTTAAGCGCGCCGGTCACGGTACCGCCGCCCAAGACGACGTCGCCGTGGTAGACGACGACGGCCTGGCCGGGGGCGATGGCTCGCTGTGGCTCGTCAAAAGTTAGCAGCATTTGCCCGTCTTCGCCACGTGTAAGGGTTGCTGCCTGGTCCTTTTGACGGTAGCGGTACTTGGCGCCCACGTGAATGCCGCCGGCATCGAGCTCTGCCTCCATGCGGGCGTCCGGCGCGCTCCAGATCCAGTCGTTGGCCGTGAGCGCTGTGGCCGTCAGGTCCTCGGCCTCGCCCAGATGCACAATGTTGCTGGCGGCGTCGACGCCCGTTACGTACACGGGATGGGCCATCGCGACGCCCAGACCCTTGCGCTGGCCGATGGTATAGCGCAGCGCACCGTTGTGGCGACCGACCAGGCTGCCGTCGCGCCACACGATATCGCCCGGTGTAGCGGGATGTCCGCACCGACGTTCGATATAGCCCGCATAGTCGCCATCCGCGATAAAGCAGATGTCCTCGCTTTCGGCTTTCTTGGCGTTTATGAAACCCTGCTCGGCGGCAATGCGGCGCACGTTGCGCTCTTTGTCCAGCCCAGCCAGCGGAAAGATCGTGCGTGACAGCCGCTCCTGCGTGAGCGAATACAAAAAGTAGCTCTGGTCCTTTTTGGAGTCCTCGCCGCGATGCAGCTGCCAGGTGCCGTCGGGCGCTTGGCTCGTTTTGGCATAGTGGCCCGTGGCGATGTAGTCGCAGCCCATATCCAGCGCCGCATCCAGCAACGCGCCAAACTTTATGTGGCGGTTGCAGATGATGCACGGGTTGGGCGTCAGCCCTTCCTGGTAGGCGGTCACGAAGCGCTCGATCACGTTGCGGTCGAAGGTCTGCTGCAGGTCGAGCACATGGTGGGGTATCCCCAGGCGCTCGGCGACGGCCTTTGCATCGGCGATGTCGCGGTCGACCTTGCTCATGCCCGTGACGGGATCGGGCGCGGGGCAGGTGAGGCGCATGGTGGCACCGACACATTCGTAACCCTGACTTTTGAGCAGATACGCGGTCACGCTGGAATCGACGCCGCCGCTCATGGCGACGAGCACGCGCTTGTTGTGCATGGGGAGGTTCTCCTTGGTGGCATGTGGCCAAAAAAGAAAAGCGGCGCGGGAGGCTGGTTCCGCGCCGCAGACATTGTAGCAAGTTCGGACGTCTCGTGGGATACCCTAACGAGATGGGCTCAGGCAGCCAGAAGAGAGGGGAGGCCGGCGTGCCTTGGGCCTATCGACAAGCGACGGGCCCTTAGTCCTGGAAGAGCGCCGTGGACAGGTAACGCTCGCCGGTGTCGGCGAGCAGCGCCACAATGGTCTTACCCTCGTTCTCGGGGCGCTTGGCCAGCTGTAGCGCGGCCCACACGGCGGCGCCGGACGAAATGCCCACGAGCACGCCCTCCTTGTGGCCCACGGCGCGGCCGGTCGCAAAGGCGTCGTCGTTCTCGACGGGGATGATCTCGTCGTAGACCTGGGTGTCGAGGACGTCGGGCACAAAACCGGCGCCGATACCCTGGATCTTGTGCGGGCCGGCCTGGCCCTTAGAGAGCACCGGAGAGGTGGCGGGCTCAACGGCGACGACCTGAATCTGGGGGTTCTGCTCCTTGAGGAACTCACCCACGCCGGTCACGGTACCGCCGGTGCCAACGCCGGCGACGAAGATGTCGACCTTGCCGTCGGTGTCATCCCAGATCTCGGGGCCGGTCGTGGCTTTGTGGATGGCGGGGTTGGCGGGGTTCACAAACTGGCCGGCGATAATGCTGTTGGGCGTCTCCTTCTGCAGTTCTTCGGCCTTGGCGATGGCGCCCTTCATGCCCTTGGAGCCGTCGGTGAGCACGAGTTGTGCGCCATATGCCTGCATAAGCTTGCGGCGCTCAACGGACATGGTCTCGGGCATGGTGATGATCACCTTGTAGCCGCGGGCGGCCGCCACCGAGGCGATGCCGACGCCGGTGTTGCCGCTCGTGGGCTCGATGATGGTGTAGTCGCCGCCGCGCACGAGCTTGCCGGCCTTCTCGGCCTCGTCGATCATGTTCTTGGCGACACGGTCTTTGACGGAGCCGGCGGGGTTGAAGTATTCCAGCTTGACGAGCACGCGGGCCTTGAGGTTCTCATCGGCCTCAAAGTGAGTGAGCTCCAGAAGCGGAGTGTGGCCGATAAGCTGATCGATGGACGTGTAAACATTGCTCATGGTGAACCTCCAAAGTGTTCAAATGACTGGATACCGTGTGGGTTTACGGTGTGAGTAGCAGCGAAACCCATAAACCTTATGGGTTGTTCTTTTTGCTGTTGGCAAGCATAGTAGACAGTAAAGCCTAGTAACGCAATAGGAAATAGAAGATTATTACGAGTCGATTAACCAGCTTGACGGGAATAGGTATTTTCAAAACCAATTTTTCGGCTAGAATTTCTACGAATTAAAAGACCGAAAGGCAGCAATATATATGTTGGTTTCCACAAAGGGCAGATATGCCCTGCGCGTTATGGTCGACCTGGCCGAGCACCAGGCGGCAGGCCGCATTCCCCTCAAAGAGATCGCCGCGCGTCAGGGGATTTCGGAGAAATATCTGGAGAACATTTTGGCCACGCTCGTGCGCGCCAATATGCTCTCGGGCATGCGCGGCAAGGGCGGCGGCTACGTGCTCACGCGCCCGCCCGAGCAGTATACGGTGGGCGAGATCTTGCGCCTGACCGAGGGCAGCCTGGCACCGGTCGCATGCCTGGACGGCGACTGCAAGGGCTGCTCGCGTTCGGATGAGTGCCCCACGCTCGACGTGTGGAAGAACCTGGACAAGCTCATCAACGACTACCTCGACGGCGTGACGCTCGATACGCTCGTCGCCCCCAACGAGGGCTACGACTACGTCATCTAGCCCCACCTGCTATTGGGGGACGGGGTAGAAATGCTGGATTTTCCTGCCCTCTGAGGCTCGACAAATGACAAGGCCGCCCATCGTTGCGATGGACGGCCTTAGTTTTGGCGTGTTGTGGCGGTTCGTATCCGGTCGCTTTAGTTCCTGGCGATGCTGTCGAGGATGCTGCGCGTGATGGATACCAGGATACTGCCCATAAAGGCCGATCCAAAGCTGGCGATGGAGATGCCCGCGCCCAGCAGATTGACCGACAGGTAGCTGGCCAGCTCGAGCATAAAGCTGTTGACTACGAGCTGAAAAACACCAAGCGTAATAATAGTGAGCGGCAGTGAGATGACGGTCAGGAACGGCTTGACGAGCGAATCGACAATGTTCAGGAACAGTCCCACAAAGGCAAAGCAGACCCAGGTCTCGGCAAAGCCGAAGGGTTGGATACCGGGGACGAGGAACGTGGCGATCGCGATGGCGATCGAGGTGAAGAGCCAGTTAAGCATAAAGCGCATGGCGTGAATCCTTTCTTGCGCCGGGGTTGCTGGCGTCGCGTGAAGCGGCTTGCGGCGGCGACCTGGATGGTTGCGCGGGCGCGCCGCGGTGTTTGGGCGCCCATTGTCTCAAATATTCGTGGAGCTTACGTGCGCATACGGTTTCTAAACGGCGTTCGTCCTGAAAAACGCGCCGCTGGCAGAGAGTCTTGTCGCTTTAGTTTGGTGGTGTGCTACACTGCTACGGGCAAAAGCCACAGGCGTTGCCCTATTGCATAGAACGGGCGAACGATGCCCGATGTCAGTATCAACTTCGATGCCTTTTGGCGGGTTTGGCGGTGATCGATGAATATCGAGAACATGTTTGACAAGCCTGATGTCAAGCAGCTGGTCCACGCATTTAGTCTTTTGGATGACGAGAAGGATATCCAAGCGTTTTTGACCGATATCTGTACGCCGCGCGAGATTTGCGACCTTTCTCAGCGTTTGCAGGTTGCGCGCTATTTGGACGAGGGCGAGCCTTATGTTGAGGTTCAGGCCCGTACCGGCGCTTCGTCCACCACGGTGAGCCGCGTTTCAAAGGCGCTGAACGGCGAGTACGGTGGCTACCGCAAGATCCTCATTAAGTTGGAGGATGGCGAGTAGGCCAACGGCAACAAACGAATCAGCTGGAGCCGCCCCTTCGGGGGCGGTTTTTGTGTGTCGAAAATTGATCCCCTGGGGACGGAGGAAAACGGATCATCGAGGGGGTCTGGTGCAAAGTAACCTGACCCCGATGCGCCAAAACATGTTGGTGTGGTGCCATGTTGTCCGTGCGGGCGGGTAGGATGGATGCATTGATTATTGCGGACGGTTTGAGTGGAGGACCATGCCTGTTCGAATCTATACCACGGATGCCGGTACGGAGCTGAGCGATGCCGAGGCGGTGCTGCTTGCCGACCTTGTCGATCGCCACGGGCGTGCCGTGTTGCTGGCGCCCTCGTTTGCCGAGCTCGACCTGTGCCGTCATGATGCGGCGGCAGCTGGTATCTCGCTGGGCGTTGACTACAAGACGCCTTCGTCGTGGCTCCGCTCGCTTTGGGAGCTTTTGGGCGACGGGCGCGGTTTCGTCGACAACCTGCAGCGCCAGATGCTGCTCTCGGACATGGTCACGCGTCTCGACGATGCCGACCTGCAGCCGCTTTCGCGCAGCCAGGGCACGGTGCGCATGCTTGCGCGCATGGCCCGCGATGTGCTGCCGGGTGTGGCAGGGACGGGTGCCGAGCGTTGCGGTGGCAACAATTGCCAGCCTGAGCCAAAAAGCGATGCCGAGGCTCGCGTGTTCGAGCTTTTGCGCGCCTACGCGAGCGGCTTGGACCGTCGAGACATGGTCGAGCCCTGCGAGGCGGCTGACCTTATGGCCGAGGTGCTGGCCGACAACCTTCCGGCGTGCGCCCGCGCGGTATGCGTGCGCGGTATCACGTCGTTTACGCACGGCCTACTCGAGCTGCTGTCTGCCGTGGCGAACAATGGGGGAGAGGTCGTCGTGCTGCTTGCCCGCGAGCAGGCGGCGATGCGCGAGGAGCTTGCCACGGCATTTGATGCCCGCGGTGTGCTGTTTGAGATCGCGCCGCTGGGGGACGACGCCGTCGCGTCTGATGTCGCTTGCGGGGCCGCCGCTCAGCCTGCCTTTATTGAGGTCGCCGGCCCCCATGCCCGTGCTCATGTCTATGTGGACGCCATCGATAAGTTGGTGAAAGCGCACAAGG